>JAHJUB010000107.1 GCA_018829455.1 Candidatus Omnitrophota bacterium | reverse complement strand
ACTTCAGCCAGTTTTAAGAACAAAGGAATGTTGCTTTTCAAAAGCACGCAGGTGAAATTTTTTATCTCTAACTGGCTCGTTCTACCATAATACTAAAACGGTAACCATAAGTAAGGAGGGAAGGTGATTTTCAGGTGAAAATCATAGAATTGAGGATTCGCCGTCTGGATAAGGTGGAGGTTTTTTCCGGACCGGATGAGATCGAAATAATTCCGGGTGATTACGTGATTATTGAATCGCCCAAAAGCGGCTCCGACTACGGAATCGTACTTTCCATCCTGGCCGAACTCCCGGCCGGGCTGAATCAAGAGCATCTCTCCCGAGTCATCCGCAAGGTAACCCCGGAAGATGTGGCGCAGATTGAAGAAAATTACCGCCACGACGAAGAAGCCTTTCGCATCTGTTCGGAAAAAATCGCCGAAAAAAAGATTAAGAACATGAAACTGCTTGATGCGGAGTATTCGTTCAGCCGGGCGGTGGTTACTTTCTACTACTACGCCGAAGAACGGATTGATTTCCGGGACCTGGTCCGGGAACTGGCAAAAGTATTCAACTGCCGGATTGAAATGCGGCAGGTGGGACGCCGCGACGAAGCACGGATGCTGGGCGGGTACGGAGTCTGCGGCCGCCAACTCTGCTGCTCCCTGTTTTTGCGTGAATTTAAGCCGATTACCATCCGGATGGTAAAAGAACAAAATCTCCCATTGGACCCCGGCAAGGTCTCCGGGCTTTGCGGCCGGCTAATGTGCTGTCTGGCGTACGAAAACCCGGACAAACAACCTTGTTCTGATAAAAATTCTTGTTCTGATAAAAAACCCTGCTGCGCCGATGGATAAATATTATCTGACCACGCCAATTTATTATGTTAACGCCCAGCCGCACGTCGGGCACGTTTATACTACGGTGGCCGCCGATGTCCTGGCCCGGTGGGAAAGATTCCTGGGAAAAGAGGTCTTCTTCCTCACCGGCGCCGATGAACACGGCAGCAAGGTTGCCGCGGCCGCGGACCAGGCCGGCCTCTCCCCCCAGGAATTAGTGGACCAAACCGTTCAGCGCTACCTTGATTTATGGAAGTTGCTGGAAATTAAGTTTGACCGTTTTATCCGGACCACCGAAGCGGAGCACCAGAAAATCATCCAGTCAATCTTTTCCGCCCTGCAACGCAACGGCGACATCTACCCCGGCGTTTACGAAGGTCATTACTGCGTGCCCTGCGAACGTTATCTCGCCCCGGCCGAAGGAATAGATTGCGCGGACTGCGGCCGGCCCACCGAAAAACTATCCGAAGAAACCTATTTTTTCCGACTTTCCCGTTATCAGGAAAGGCTTAAAGAACACTTCGTTAAAAACCCGGAATTTATCCAGCCGGAACGCATCCGTGACGAGGTAACCAATATGCTCTCCGACCCTCTGCCGGACCTTTCCCTGACCCGGCGCTGCCGCTGGGGGGTGCCCCTGCCGGAGGGTGTGGCTGGTTCCGGACTTACCATTTACGTCTGGTTTGACGCCCTGCTCAACTATCTTTCCGGCGTCAACTATAATCCGCTTTCCCCGGCCGAAACAGACCAGGGCAAACTTTTCCAACGCTTCTGGCCGCCTGACGTTCAGTTAGTCGGCAAAGACATCATCCGCTTTCACCATATCATCTGGCCCGCAATCTTAATGGCGCTTAACCTGCCGCTTCCCAAAAAAGTTTTCGGCCACGGCTGGTGGCTTTCCGGCAATGAAAAAATGAGTAAATCAAAAGGCAACGTGGTGGAACCGTTTGATTTCTGCAGCCGCTACGGTTCTGAAGCGCTCCGTTATTTTCTCCTGGCGGAAGTGCCTTTCGGGATGGACGGCAATTTTACGGAAGACGCCTTCCGGAAGAGGTACAACAGCGACCTGGCCAACGACCTGGGCAATCTCATTCACCGTTTCAACCACCTAATCCGAACCAATTTCGGAGGCAAAGTCCCGGCGCCCCAGGACGGCGGAATCCTGGCCCGGAAAACAACCGGGCTCCTTCCGGCGCTGACGCAGAAAATGGAAAACCTTGATTTCTTCGGTTTCCTGGAAACTTTACGCGAAGTTGTCAGCACGGGAAACCATTACCTGGACGAGGAAGCCCCCTGGCGGAAAGGCCCTAATTCCGGTCCGGCGCTTTACAACCTGACCGAAACAAGCCGTATTTTAAGCATTTACCTGGAACCGGTCCTGCCCCGCACCGCAGCGCTTATCCGCCGACAATTGGGGTTGATGGACCTGCCGACCGGGAAAGAAGCGCTGACCTGGGGTCTTACGAAGCCGGGCACAATCGTAACCAAGGCCCCGCCCCTCTTCCCCAGAATCAAATGACGCAGGTTTTAGTCCTGCATTGTACTGTAGTTGCCAAGCTTGCTTGGCTCTGTTATGTAGGGGCTCGATTTATCGAGCCCGCGGGTCGGATAAATCCGACCCCTACGTTTTTGTTAACGTAGACCGTATCAGGTGAAACCTATGACGAATAAATATCAGCGAATACTGGTAAAGGTCTCCGGAGAGGCGTTTTCCGGAGAAGATGCCTTCGGGATTGAACCGGAACCCCTGCAGAAACTGGCCGAAGAACTGAAATCCGCGATTAGCCAGGGCACCCAGATGGCCGTGGTAGTCGGCGCCGGAAACCTTTTCCGGGGCACGGTGGTAAGTAAAGACGGTATTGATAAAACAACCGCTGATTACATGGGAATGGTGGCCACGGTCATCAACGGCCTTGCCCTTCAGTCCATTATGGAACGCCTGGGGGTTTCAACCCGGCTTCAAACCGCCCTGGAGATGCGGCAGTTGGCGGAACCGTACATCAGGCGCCGGGCGATTCGGCACCTGGAAAAAGGCCGGCTGGTCATCTTTGCCGGCGGGACCGGCAGCCCGTACTTCACCACCGACACGGCGGCGGCCTTGCGCGCCATTGAAATCAAGGCCCAGATTATTCTAAAAGGAACCAAAGTGGACGGTGTTTACTCGGCTGACCCCAAAAAGGTAAAAACAGCCAGGCGATACCAGCGCCTTTCTTTTGGAGAAGTGCTCAAGCACGACCTGAACATAATGGATGCAACCGCAATCGCCTTGTGCCGGGAAAATAAGATTCCCATTATCGTCTTTGACCTTTTCCAAAAAGGAAACCTGAAAAAAGTTCTGGGCGGCGCCGAAATCGGAACTTTAATTTCTTAGAATTAACGTAGTAGGACAGGCGTCCCGCCTGTCACCTGTAATTTTGTGTAGGGGAGGGGTTACATCCCCTCCCAATGGGGGAAAACTCTATGCAAGAAAAAGTAAAAAAAGCGGAAGTGGATATGCGCAAGATTCTGGATTTCATCAAACGTGAATACTCGTCACTGAGAGCATCGCGGGCAAACGTCAGTCTTCTGGACGGAATTACTGTTTCCGCGTATGACGGGCGCCTTCCCCTCAACCAGGTTGCCACCCTCACCACCCCGCAGCCGAACCTGATTATGGTTCAGCCCTGGGACAAGTCCCTGGCCGGCGAAATTTCCAAAGCCATCCTCGCGTCCAACCTGGGCCTGAATCCCATTGCCGACGCAACCGGGGTCCGGGTGCCGATTCCGCCCTTAAGCGAGGAACGCCGCAAGGAGGTTGTCAAGATTGCCCATAAGATTGCGGAACAGGGCCGCGTGGAAATTCGGGACGTTCGCCATAAAGCCAATGAAGAACTGAAAAAATCCGAGAAGGAAAAAGATATTTCCGAGGACGACATGCACCACGGCATCGGCGAAGTCCAGAAACTGACCGACCATATCATCGCAGAGATAGACCGCCTTCTGGCGGCTAAAGAAAAAGAGATTCTGGAATGAATGAACCTTTTTAACAGAAAGCGGTACTAAATATATAGAGGACCAAAAGATGGAACTGGACGAACTGGAAAAAGAGATTATTAACCTGGCCGGAGAAATCCGGAAAGAAACCTTGCCGGAAAGCATGGTCCCGTCAACCTTGTCCATCTTATGTAGTCATTGCGAGGAGCGGGGTTTGCGACGCGGCAATCTCGTACTTTCTGTCATTGCGAGGCGCTTTCTGCCGCGGCAATCTCGTCTTCCGGTTTTCGCCGCCCTGCTTCTGCTTT
>JAHJUB010000106.1 GCA_018829455.1 Candidatus Omnitrophota bacterium | reverse complement strand
CCCGGACAAAGAATCAGGTCTGGCAGAAGTCAGGCTGTGGTACAAAGATAGATTGGTCGGAACGCAAAAGGTCAAGAATGAGGACCTGAATTTAGTGCACTTTTAAACTTTAAACAGTGCACTTTTAAATTTTAGCTAACAACCAGGGTGAAGCGTTTTCCAGGCACTTCTTTTATCCTGCCTTCAAGCTCCAGTCTGGTCAGGAGGGAGCCGACTTCGGCGAGAGAGAGGTTAAGGTGGGTCGCGATTTCCTCTATACCGACTGCTTTTTCGTTTGAGAGCAGCGCTTTTAGTTCCGGATAATCACCGGACAATGTGCTACGAAGCTGATTTTGTCCGGTGCACTCGGCTTTGAATTGAGTTTCTTTTTCAACCGGAGTCATTTCTTCTTTAGGGAAAGGAAGGGTGGGCGCCAGGGCGATGAGGATATCCTCCGGCGCCGTGGCAATTTGCGCGCCTTCTTTTAAAAGATTATTGGTGCCCAGACTCATTTCCTGGTCCACCGGGCCTGGCAGCGCAAAAACCTCTCGGCCCTGTTCCAGCGCCAGAGAAGCCGTAATCAGGGCGCCGCTCCGATTTCCGGCTTCCACGACCAGCACCGCCCGGGACAGTCCGCTGATAATCCGGTTTCGTTTCGGAAAGTTCTGGCGGTCCGGCCTCATTCTTAGAGGAAGTTCGGAAACGACTGCACCGGAAGCGGCTATTTTTTCGGCCAGTTTGCGGTTTTCAACCGGATAAATATCCAAAAGTCCGCTTCCCAGAACGGCGATGGTCCGTCCTTTTGCTCTCAGGGCGCCCTGGTGGGCCGCGGTATCAATGCCTTTGGCCAGGCCGCTGACTACCGTAAAACCGGCCGAGACGATTCCGGCGGCAAAGCGGGCCGCCTGAATCATTCCGTATGGGCTGCAGAGCCTCGTTCCGACGATGGCAGCCGCCAGGAGGTCAATTTCTTTAAGGGCGCCCCAGACATAAAGTAATATCGGGGGGTCGGGAATTTGTTTTAGAAGTTCCGGATACTGAGAGTCATTCTGAGGTATGATACCGAAACCGTGTTTCTCCGCAAGGCATAATTCTTCTTCCGCTGTTTCTATTTTAAATCCCAGGATGTTTTCCGTATCCTGAAAACTCAGCTTGCCAACCTTCATCAGGTCGGATTTTCCGGCTTTAAAAATGTCAGCCGGCTGCGGAAAAGAGTCCAGGAGCGCTTTTGCTTTTATGGACCCGATATTGGGCAGAAGGTTAAGCGCTACCCACCACAACAAATCATTTCCCATCGTTTGTCAGACTTGCGTGTATGGGTCAAATAACTTCTTATGTTCCTGTCGGGCGAAATCATCGGTCATCCCGGCAACGTAATCGCAGACCGCCTGGGCGGTTGTCTCGCCCTGTTCAATCTTGGCGTAAACACCGGGCGGCATCTGTTTTGGTTGCTCCAGATAGACCTTGAAGAGCGCCTCAATAGTCCTCTTCGCTTTTTCAGACATGCGTACGACCCGGTAGTGATGATACATATTTTCCAGCAGAAAGTTCTTCAGCTCTTTATGTCTTCCGGCGGTTACGTCGCTGAATTTTACCATGGTTGGATTCTTTCTGACGTCGGCTAAATCCTGAATTTTAAATCCGGTGATGCGGCGTTGGGTTTCGTTGATTAAATCGGTTGCCAGAAGGTCGATCAGCTTGCGCACTGTTTTATACCAGACCAGTTCCAGGTCGTGGCCGATTTCCCTTTCCGCTTTGGTATAAAGTTCCTTCCATAACTCCACCCGCGAAAGCTCCTCGGCCGTAATCAGCCCGGCTTTCAGACCGTCATCCACATCGTGGCTGGTGTAAGCGATTTCATCCGCCAGGTTTACGATTTGCGCTTCCAGGGTGGGCGATTCTTCCGGGAAGAATTTTTTTGCTTCCGGCGGCGTGTCGTATTCGGAGGTGTGCTTGATGATACCCTCGCGGACTTCATAGGTCAGGTTCAGGCCGTTAAAATCCGGGTACCTTTTTTCCAGTTTTTCCACGACCCGCAGACTCTGGCGGTTGTGCTCGTATCCGCCGTAATCTTTCATCAAACCTTTTAGAGCGGTTTCGCCGGAGTGGCCGAAGGCGGTGTGACCCAAATCATGCGCCAGACTTATCGCTTCGGTCAAGTCTTCGTTTAGTCGCAGGGCGCGGGCAATCGTCCGGGCGATTTGGGCTACTTCTATCGTGTGGGTCAGCCGGGTGCGGTAATAATCACCTTCGTGGGTGATGAAGACCTGGGTTTTGTACTCCAGGCGGCGGAAAGCGGTGGAATGGATTATGCGGTCCCGGTCCCGCTGGTAAGGAGAACGAAAAGGATGCTCTGTTTCCCCAAAGTCCCGCCCCCGGCTTAAGGACGGTTTCATCGCATACGGCGCTAAAAATTTCTCTTCCACTCCGGAATAGTTCATTTTATTTTGTGTAGTTGCCAACCTTGGTTGGCGTTGTTAATAGAGCCCAGCAAGCTGGGCGACTACAATTCATTTTGTTTTTAAATAAACGAACGGGTTCACCGGTTCGGCGCCCCGGCGGATTTCGAAGAAGAGCTTTGGTTTTTCCCGGGTTGAAACCATTTTTCCGATTAT
>JAHJUB010000105.1 GCA_018829455.1 Candidatus Omnitrophota bacterium | reverse complement strand
TTAAACCGAGTTTCTCCAATTGTTCTTCTTCCATCGCCACGCAAATTAAACCCCTTGCCTGCGAAGCCATGAAATTAATGGCAGCCGGCGTCGCCTTTTCCGCAGATAGGACCAGGTCTCCTTCATTCTCCCGGTTTTCGTCGTCGACCAGAATTACGAACTTTCCGGTTTTTAAATCCGAAACAACCTTTTCGATGGTATTCATTTTAAGTAACGGGCAATGATGTCAACTTCCAGATTCACCTCGTCCCCCACCCGTTTTTCTCCGAGATTGGTTTTATTTAAAGTATAGGGAACCAGCGCGACGGAAAGCCGGTTTCCGGAAAGGCCGGCCACGGTAAGACTGATTCCTTCAATCGCCACCGAACCTTTGACGGCCAGGTATTTTTTTATTTCCGCCGGAAAAAGGATAGTTACTTCTTTACCGGGACCGGTTTTTCTGACCGCCATAATTTTACCTTTTCCGTCTATGTGTCCGGTTACCAGGTGGCCGCCAACCCGGTCTCCCAGACGCAGCGCCCGTTCCAGATTAACCGGCCGGCCAATCTTCAGTCTTCCCAGACCGGTTTTTTTTAGGGTTTCCGGAGAAAGGTCAAACGAGGCCAGACCTTTTTCCGTCCGGCTGACGGTAAGACAGACGCCGTTAACCGCCACACTCTCTCCGGCCCGGAGGTCGGGAAAACGGGTTTCCAGAACCAAAACGCCTTTTTTCCCGGCGGTCTCTTTTACCTTTCCAACTTCTTCAATAATTCCGGTAAACATACGGTTTTATGATAGCACAAGCAGAAGGGTAATAACAATGATTAAGGTTGCAAAAGATGTGGTTATCTTTTTCGTGGTATAAATGAATAAACGGTCTGCGTCAAGTCGTCTGATTGATTTAAGATGGAGATGAAGGGCGGAATTCGGGGACGCGAAGCCCTTTCCGGCGATTGAACTTTTTGCCTCAGCGCCTCCGATGATTAAGGGCGCCTGGAAAAGATAAACCAGGTCCACCAGCCCGGCGTCAACAAAAGAGCCGTTCGTTGCCGCGCCTCCTTCCACCAGGATGGAACCGACCGCCTGGTTATAAAGAAAATCCAGTAATTTTTTCAGATCTACTTTTTGGTTACCGGCAACGATAATTTGGGCGCCTTTTTTTTCCAGGCGTCGCAAACGGTCGGCAGGCGCTTTTTTTGCCACGGCAACCACTACTCTGCTCGCTTCTTCCCATATTTTTGCCTGCAGAGGAAGCCGTGCTTCGCTGTCCAGAATTACTTTAAGGTAACGTTTGCGGGCCAGGAGATTTCGGGTTATCCCGGTTCGCTGGTAGTTCAGGGAAGGATTGTCGCTCAAGATGGTGTTGATGCCCACCAGGATTGCGTCATATTCAAAACGCAGTCTGCGGCCGAACGCCCTCGCCTTTTCCCCGGTTATCCATTTTGATTGGCCGGTGCGCGCGGCAATCTTACCGTCAAGACTCTGGGCAATCTTCAGGGCGATGAACGGCCGTCGCTCTTTTGTTCGGATGAGGTATGGTTGGTTAATCTCCTGACTCTCTTTTTCCAAGAGTCCGATTGTTGTTTCAATACCGGCTTTACGCAATTGTTCAAAACCCTGGCCGGAAACCGCAGAGTTAGGGTCAGCCATCGCGGCTACCACTTTTTTGATGCGGTTTTTAATCAGCGCTTCGGTGCAGGGCGGTGTTTTTCCAAAATGACAACAGGGTTCCAGGTTGATATACAGAGCGCTTCCTTTTGGAGACTCCGTTGAGTTTTTCAGGGCGTCTATCTCCGCGTGGTCGCCTCCAAAATACCGGTGGTATCCCTCTCCGATAATCCGGTTATTTTTCACCAGGACTGCCCCTACCAACGGGTTCGGGCTTACCAGCCCTTTTCCCTTGGCGGCCAGTTGCAGCGCCCGCCTAAGATAGATTTCTGTTTCAGGCATAAAAGAGCCAACCAAGGTTGGCAACTACACTTTAAGGAATATATTATCAATCAGACGGGTGGAACCGAGAAAAGCCGCGATTGCGACCAAAATTTCATTTCCAGTATTTTCCGGTGGTTCTAAGGTATTCAGGTCAACCGCTTCAAGATACTGTAATTTAATTAGAGGATTTTTTTTAAGGCGAGATGACGCCGCTTTTAGGGTTTTTTCCAGACTTTTTCCGCGTTTTTCGCAGTCGTTCTTAATCTGTAAGAGGGTCTGATATAAAACCGGCGCGGATTTTCTTTCTGCGGGAGAAAGATAAACGTTGCGGGAACTCAGCGCCAGGCCGTCCGGTTCCCGGACCGTGGGTACGCCGATAATTTCCATCGGGAGGTTAAGGTCCTGCGCCATCTTTTTGATGATTATTAACTGCTGGGCATCTTTCCAACCGAAGTAGGCATTGTCCGGCTGAATCAGGTTGAAAAATTTCAGAACCACGGTAGTTACTCCGCGGAAGTGGCCGGGCCGGTATTTTCCGCATAATCTTTTGGAAAGTTTTTCTACTTCCACGAAGGTCCGGTATCCGGTCGGGTATATCTGTTCTGCGGTCGGAGTAAAGATAAGGTCGGCGCCGGCTTTTTCGGCCAATTTAGCGTCTTTTTTCAGGTTGCGCGGATATTTCCGGTAATCCTCCGTCGGTCCAAACTGGGTCGGATTGACAAAGATGCTGACCACGCAGAACAGTTTTTCCTTGCGGCAGGCGCGAATAAGCGCAAGGTGGCCTTCGTGGAGCGCGCCCATGGTCGGCACAAACCCGATTTTTCTACCGGATTTGCGGACGGTGGCGAGGCGCTTTTGTAAATCAGGTGTTTCGGAAACGATAATCATTATAGGTAGGGGTCGGATTTATTCAACCCTGCCAGTAGTTAACCCGCTTCTATTCTTCGGCGTATGGCAGGGATGAGTGTAGTTCTCAACCCGCGGGCTCGATGAATCGAGCCCCTACGATTTTAGCGACCCTGAAAGGGTCGCACTACGTCTTTCAGCGGTTTTTTTAAAACCGGGTCGCAGAAATCAGGCGCCGCTTCGGCGGCCGGTTTCATCACAAACCGGCGCTGCAGCCGCCTGGGATGCGGTATCTGTAAATCCGGTTTGTCAATTATGCGGTCTGCGTAATAGATGATGTCAAGGTCCAGAATTCTCGCTTCTTTCGGTTGGTGCGGTTGTGGTCTTCCGGAATCTTTTTCAATATCATGGAGCAGCGTCAGGAGAGGTTCCGGTTCCAGGTCTGTTTCCGCCAGGACCGCGGCGTTCAAAAATTTTCCTCCGGCGGTTCCTTCGGCCGCCGGGTTTTTAAGATACGAAGAAATTTTGATTATTTTAACGCCGGCTTCAGTCAGATGCTTCAGCCCCTGTTGGATGTTTTGGCGCCGGTTGCCGAGGTTGGAGCCCAGCCCAATGATTACTTTGACCACGGGTTAAAGAAGAAATTGATAATTTTCCAGCCCTCTTTTACGTAGATGCGGCTGGCTGCGGCTTGCTTCTCCGAAAAGACCGGAGCGCCTTTTCCGTGAACTCCGGTCCCGGCGATCAGAAAAGGCACCGGGTCCGGCGTATGGGTTTTTTGGCGCAGAGAGGTGATGTGGTCGGACATAACCATCACCCGGGATTCCGGGAACTCTGCCTGCAGGGCTGAAACCGCCGGCCCAACCACTTTCCGGTCAAAGTCAATAATTGCCTTTATCTTGAGTTTTGTTTCCCCGCTATGGCTGGTTTCGTCCGGCGCTTCAATATGAAGGACGGCAAAATCCACCGTTTTTAATGCGGCAATCGCCGCGTTAACCATTCCCTGGTAGTTGGTGTCAAGGTAACCGGTCCAGCCGGTACCGCTGAGGGCTTCCAGGCCGACCGCTTTGCCGATGCCCTTGACGATATCCACCTCCGAAACCGTAACCCCTTTCAGACCGCCGAACCGTTCCCGGAAAAGCGGGAGCCGGGCTTTTTCGCCCTGGCCCCAGGGCCAGATGTTGTTAGCCGGATTTTCCGCCAAATCCACCCTGGTTTTGTTGATGGGGTGGTTTGAAAGAAGTTCGCCCGCCCTTTCCATTAGATTGAGCAGGATTTTATCTCCGTCCCCTCTGGGAAGATATGCCGTGACCTCTTTGTCAAGAATATCGTGAGGCGGGACCGTAATCAATTTCCGCCAGTCAAAAGCGGGGTTTTTAAATACCATTATATTGCGGTAGCTCTTACCCGGGTAGAAAAAGATTCCCTCGGAGCTGAAATTTTTCTGGAGCAGAGTAATTAAAGTAGTTGCTTCTTCATCGGTAATGTGCCCGGCGGAATAGTCGGCCATCTTTTTTTCGCTGAGCGTGACCAGGTTGACCCGAAAAGCAACCTCTTTATCCTGCAGGTCTATGCCCAGGTTGATCGCTTCCAGCGGTCCTCTTCCCGGATGATATTCCCTGGGGTCACAGCCCAAGATAGACAGGAATGCGGTATCGCTGGCCGCTTTCACACCCCTGGGAATTGTCCGGACCATCCCCAGTATTGCCTGGTTTCGGGCGAGGGAATCCATCTGGGGCGTGGACGCCGCTTCCAGGGGCGTTTTCCAATTCAGTTCCGGGATGGGGTAATCCGCCATCCCGTCACCGATAATTAAGAGATATTTCATAAGAAAATTCTCCATGTCATTCTGAGCGATTTCTGTCATTCTGAGCCCTTCGTTTCACTCAAGGGCAGGCTCCGCGAAGGATCTCATCCTAATAAACACGAGATCCTTCGCAACTACGGCTCAGGATGACACCGTTGAAGGCTCAGGATGACATCGTTGAAGACTCAGGATGACAAACTACGTTATTTTGACCGGTTTTCCGGTTTTCATTGATTTTACGGCGGCCAGGGTTGCCTTTAATGTTTTCAGGCCGTCGCTGTAATCAGAGAGGACCAGCTTTCTATTCCCGGTCTTTACGGCGTCTATGAAAGCCCGGTGTTCGTCAAAACCGAAATCATTTTTTACCGCATACTCTTCTTTCTTTGCCGCGGTGGTTACCTGCATCGTGGTAATCGGGTTCCAGTCCACCATGAGCCCGTCGGTTACGATGCCGAGGGAAGATTTAAAGCCGAAAGCGAGCCAGGTGCAGGTTATGCTGCCAATCGTGCCGTTGGCAAACCGGAAGATGGTGGCGCTGGCGTCTTCTACGTCGTAACCCGGAATGCGTTTATTGATTATCCCGGAGAATGGCCGGCTGTAAACCTCAATGACTTCTCCGCCGAAAAACAACATCAGGTTTGCGATGTGGGTCGCCTGTTCCACCAACTGTCCGCCGCCTTGGTTCTTTTTGATCAGCCAGTTCGCACCCGGAACTTCTCCGTAATACGAGCCGGTAATCAGGCCCAGGGAGCGGCCGGA
>JAHJUB010000011.1 GCA_018829455.1 Candidatus Omnitrophota bacterium | reverse complement strand
CAACCCGGCCAGAAGTTGCACCCTCTTCGTCTCTTCGGCGTATGGCCGGGACGAGTGTAATTCTCAACCTTGGTTGGCTCTTTTAACCACGCCGAGCAAGCTCGGCAACTACAGATGACAGGCGTCCCGCCTGTCAAAACACGGGCGGGGATCCGCCTTCGCTAAAGCTTCGGCGGACACAGTGTAACCCCCCCTCGCCCCCCCTTGTCAGGGGGGTAAGTCCCCGCCCCTACAGGCGACCCTAAAAGGGTCGCACTACGAGATTGCCACGCGAAATGCGCTCGCAATGACAATAGAATGTTAATAGTTTACCGCTTTAAGCAGTTCGTGAGCGATTACCAGGTGGCCGGTTGCGTTAGGGTGAACCGGCTCCGGACAAAAAGTGTCTGCCGGCCGGTATTTTAACTGTTCCTGAAAGATGTCGTGCGTTTTGATTAATAACGCATCAAATTCTCCGGCCAGATACCGCACAATTTTGATATAGTCCGGTATTTTTTTTAAAACTAGAGAACGTTGGTTGTTGCCTTTAAAATCGCGGCTGATATAAAACGGCTCCAGCAAAATCAATTTTGCTTTTGTCCCCTGCCTGGTCCGCTCTAAAATCGCACGGTATAATTTTTCGTACCGGTCCGGGGGCAGCGTGGTTGAATCCGCCAGAAAACAATGCAGGTCGTTGATTCCAATCAGAATGGAAACCCAGTCCGGTTTCAGAAGAATTAAGTCGTCGTGCCACCGGTTATGCAGGCCTTCCACGTTATCACCACCTATCCCTCTGTTAAAATAGGTAAATGATTTTTCCGGATACCGGGCGGTTATTAAATTAACCGCCATTTTTGCGTATCCGTTACCGTAAGGGAAAAACTGGTCCCGCCGGCCGCAGTCGGTAATACTGTCGCCGATAAAAACGATCGTCTCGCCGTTTTTAAAAAGAAAATTATTATCCATTTTGTTCTTCTCCGGTTGTGTGGGGACCCGTGCACTACAAAGAGCCAACCAAGGTTGGCGACTACAAAATAATACCAAAAGTACTGTAGTTGCCGAGCTTGCTCGGCGCTGTTAACAGAGCCCGGCAAGCCGGGCGACTACAAAACGGCGGTATTTTGGAGGGTTTTTTTAACCTGAATATTAAGCCGCTTGTTGCCGGAATCCGCGGAAATCATAATGGTGTCTCCCGGATGGAGATTTCCGGACAGCAACTCTTCGGAAAGGCGGTCCTCAATATGTTTGGTGATAACCCTTTTTAGCGGCCGGGCGCCTAACTGAGCGTTGAAGCCCTCTTTTTCCAAAAACCGGTATGCCTTTTCAGCCAGACTGACCAGCAAATTTTCTTCCTTAAGCCGTTCCATAACTTTGCCGACTTCAAGACGCACAATGGCCGAAGCGTCCTCTGCGGAAAGACTTTTGAAAACCACGACTTCATCAATCCGGTTTAAAAATTCGGGTCGGAAAACCCTTTCCGCTTCCGACTTCAGAAGCGTCTGCATTTCCCGGTATTCCATCAGATCTTCCTTCCGAGACACAAAACCGAGTCCTGCGTCAGTCTTCAGTTTCTGGGTTCCCAGGTTGGAAGTTAAAATTATGACCGTATTGCGGAAGTCCACGCGGCGGCCGAAACTGTCCGTCAGGTGGCCTTCTTCCAAAACCTGCAACAACAGGTTGTGAACGTCCGGATGGGCTTTTTCAAACTCATCCAACAGAATTACCGAATAAGGCTGACGCCTGATTTTTTCCGTTAACTGCCCTCCCTCCTCATAGCCGACATAACCGGGCGGCGCGCCGATTAAACGGGAGATTGAAAACCGCTCCATGTATTCGCTCATATCTATCTGAACCAGCGCGTCCTGGTCTCCGAAAAGAAATTTAGCCAGAACCTTGGCCAGATAGGTCTTCCCAACGCCGGTCGGCCCCAAAAAAAGAAGGGAACCGATCGGACGGTTACGGTCTTTTATACCGGCGCGGCTGCGCCGGATGGCCCGGGAAACAGTCTCAACCGCTTCTCGCTGGCCAATTACGCAACGGCCGAGTTCCGTTTCCATTCTCAATAGACGTTGGCCCTCGTCTTCGGAAAATCGCTGAACCGCGATACCGGTCCAAAGACTGACCGTCTTCGCGATCTCCTGCTCGGTCACCGTACTTTCGGCCACGGAAATACCCTGGCGCCACTCATTTTTCAGTTCCTGAAAACGGAGCCGGGATACCCTCTCCTTGTCCCGCAGGCGAATGGCATTTTCATAATCCAGGTCATGGATGGCTTTTTCGCGGCTCTCCGAAATATTTTTCAATTCAGTTTCCAGAACCTTCAATTCTGAAGGGAGTTTTCCACTCCGTAACCGCACACAGGCGCAGGCCTCGTCCAGAACGTCAATCGCTTTGTCCGGCAGAAATCTTCCGGTGATATAGCGGTCGGAAAGACGAGCGGCCGACCAGATAGCGGCGTCGCTGATTTCCACCCCGTGGTGTTCCTGATATTTGGGCCGCAGTCCTTTCAGAATCTCAATCGTCTCCGGCAGGCTGGGCGGGGCAACAAAAACGGACTGGAACCGCCGCTCCAGGGCCGCATCTTTTTCAATGTGTTTGCGGTATTCACTATTGGTGGTGGCGCCGATGCACTGAAACTCACCGGAGACCAAAGCCGGTTTCAGGATATGGGATGCGTCCATCGCGCCCTCAGCCCCTCCGGCGCCAACCAGGGCGTGCAGCTCGTCTATAAAAACGATTGATTTGCTTTCCGCAACTTCTTCCAGAACCGCTTTCAGCCGCTGCTCAAACTCACCCCGGTATTTGGTGCCGGCGACCAGCGCGGTCAGGTCCAGCATTATCACCGACCGGTTTTCCAAAAGTTCCGGCACAGAGCCGGAAACCAGCGCCTGGACAAAACCTTCCACAATGGCGGTCTTGCCGACACCGGCTT
>JAHJUB010000104.1 GCA_018829455.1 Candidatus Omnitrophota bacterium | reverse complement strand
GGGGGTGTGGTCAATTTGACACTTGATTCTATTTTTTTCTTGCGTTACAATAATAACCGGGAGGCGGCATATGGAAGAAAAAGAAATCGGGCAGGTGGTGGATTTTTTTACGCACGTCAACGTGGTTGCAGTGAAGCTTTTCGAGGAACTGTCGGTCGGCGACCGTATTCACATCAAGGGCCACACCACCGACTTCATTCAGGAAGTAACTTCAATACAGATTGAGCACCAGGCCGTGATTAAAGCGAAGGCCGGAGACGACGTGGGAATTAAAGTTACGGAGAGGGTCCGTCACGGGGACAAAATATTCAAGGTCATCGCCGATTAAAATCGAGCCATAAAATTCGTTTCTCTTTACGGAACCAGGTCAGCTGCCGCTTGGCGTAATTCCTGGTCTTCTGTTTGATGATGCTTTTTGCCTCCGGCAGGGATATTTCTCCGGAAAGATACGCGGCTGTCTCCCGATAGCCAATCGCTTCAAAAGCCGGCAGAGCAAAGTTATGACGTTCGCGGAGCGCTTTTACTTCCGCCGGAAAACCGGCCGCAAAAATATCCTCCACCCGTTGGTTAATCCGGCGATAGAGTTCCTCCCTCTTCCGGTGAACACCAAAAAGACGGAAAGGATAGGCAAACCGCGTGTTTTGCCGGCGCAGAGCCGAAATAGGTTTGCCGGTCGCCAGATAAACCTCCAGCGCCCGACCCAGACGGTAGGTATCGTTTGGATGAATCCGAGCGGCTGCCTCCGGGTCCACCCGATTCAACCGGGAGAGGAGTTCTTCCGGACCAACGCCAAACAGTTCCTTTCTTGCCTCCAGAACCGCTGCCTGGTCCGGGACTTCAAAAAATCCGTCCAGAACCGCCCTCAGATAAAGACCGCTGCCACCCACCAGAATCGGAATTTTTTTGCGTCCGATAATCTCCGGAACTAACAAACGAACCTTTTCGGCATACCGGTGCGCGTCCGATTTTTCTTCCGGAGAGAGGCAGTCAATAAGATGATGGGGAACTTTCTTTCTTTCCAAAACGGTTGGTTTGGCGGTGCCCAAATCAAGGCCGCGGTAGAACTGAAAGGCGTCGGCGGAGATTATCTCCCCGCCTATCCTTTCAGCCAGAATCAGACCTGCTTCGCTCTTGCCGGCGCCGGTAGGCCCGCAGATAACCAGTACCGATTTGTCTTCATTCATATAGCGGCGTTAGCTTCGTCGTCAGCTTCCTCGGCGTACTTCCGTGTACGCCTCGTCGCTGCCTTCTTGCTGCCTTGCTCTATTTTTGAATACAAATCGGTATTATCCTTTTTCTGCTTCCAGGAGTTTTTTTCCGTATTCAATTCCGGCGATAACCGCAGAATCATCACTGCGCAGAGTCCTTCCTTTACCGCTTTCCGGGCTGAAAAAAACCCTGTCCCGATAAAGTTTCAAAAAACGCTTCTGGAAATCTTCAAAACTGGAACCGTAGATATGATAGGAATCGGTAATGTCAACGTAGGACCCGACCGATACCGGCTGCTTTAATCTTTCCTGAATTTGAGCCGCCAGGACCTTCTGAAGGTCAGTCAATCCGTAAATATTCATATAAGCGGCCCGGTAGGCATCCCGGCTGCGCCAGTGGGTGTGCATCTGAAGGTTATACCCGTCTTCTTCCGAAAAAAGCCGGCACCAGACCCGCTGCAAACAGGGCGGGTCGTCGGTTTCCGGATCAGAAAGCGGCATCCAGGTAATACCCTGGGCGCGGCGGCTGTACGGCCGTTCCGACAGTTTCCGGACAATGTAATCCAACTGGTTGACGCTCTTAAAAGGAAGTTTCTTGGGGTCCCGGCAGGAGAGGTCGTCGGTAACCAGGTAATCGGTCAAACGCTGGTGGTAGGTATATGTCCATTTCCCTTCTTCCGGAGCAATCCAGTGGTCGTGAACGCCATCAACCACTTCCTGGCGATACTTTTCCAAATCTTCAATCCCGCCGCAAAAACCCAGGTGTATTCGGGGCTCGGCAAACGGCTGACGAATTACCATCACCATCGCCGCATCTTTGGCCGGCGGGTCGGTTGACTTGTCATATTCGGTTCTAATCTGCGTTCCCTTCTCCCACAACAGAACCAGGCTCTTCTCCCAAACTTCGGCGATTCCATCACCTTCCACAAAAAGAACCGGCGCTCCCCCCATATCATCACCCCGTCATAATGTTATTGCAAACGCAGTTTGCGCGGCAATTTTGTCATTTATAATACCACAAAACGATTGCCGCGAGAAAGGCGCTAATCTTTAAAATATGGTAAAATATGTTGTCATCCTGAGCCGTAGTCGTAGTTGCGAAGGATCTCGTCTTTAAAAAGACGCCATCCCCGCAAGCAGTAAGCGGAAATTCTTCGCGGAGTTTACCCTAGCGTAAGTTTATTACAAGCCATCTTATAAACCTTTGTAAATGCCATATTTTTCAAGGGATTACACCGAAATCTACCTGTATACACCAACACCATTAAATTTGGGGCGATTTTTATGTAAATCCTTAATTTCTAATGCTTCCAAAAGTTGGTCTTCCTGGTCAGAGGTTTCTTCTATGACATAAGTGGTTTTCACTCTGCCCCGGGATTTTGTTTTTTCCAACAAGGTACCAAGCCGCACATTATTCAATGTATCCAGAAGTGTATTGAGAGACCCGGCAAACCGTGTTTTATTTTTTGCCTGCCGCCAGACAATAGCCGCCAGGAGATATCCTAAAACACACATGAAGAAATGCACCCGAATTTTATGATTTGTCCAATGATATTGTGGTTTAAGCGCAAGATGATGGGGGTTTTTAAGGTTTTTAAAGGATTGTTCAATCCTGGATTGGCCATGATATGTTTTGATAATATCGGCCGTTGCCCAGTCGTGCCGGTTTGTCATCAGAATTCTCAACCCTAATCGCTGGTGTATAAGATCAAGTTTTTCCTGGTTGACCGAAAACGCTAATTTCAGCTTGCCTTTTGCTTCTTTTTTTATTTCCCATTCGATAATACGTTTCACGAATTGGCCCGTAATCTTTCCTTCGACCTGGCCGGCCACCTCTTCTTGACTGCGCCTCTTGGCTCCTGGATTACAAAGAGCCTTTTGTATCGCTTGCAACCGATTCTCTGTTTTTTCCAAGGATTGATAAATCCCCCGTATTTGTCCGGCCTTTAACTTTTCCGAAATTAAAACGACCACCGTTCTTTCTTCATCCCAGATAATTCGCTTATCACGATACGTTAAAATTGTCTCACCGTCAACATCACACTTTCCGAGATTATCTATCGCTTCGTTGATCAACTCCTTGTGATGATATGGGGTAAGCGCTCCCACGTAATATAATCCAAGCTGTTTCACCAGCCCCAGATTCGTTTTCGAATTATTGCCACGGTCAAAAACAAGGGTGTGTTGCTCCAGGTTCAGATTTAAATCCTGCATCCTGGTTTTAATCTGTCGGACAACTGTGCCGAATATCGTTATATCATTCAGGTTGCCCTGGTATGTAAGATGAAATATCGGTATCATGTCCTGGCGGGTAACTACCATAGCCAGTCCAACCTGCCGTAAATCGTATCGTTTTTGTTTATTTCTCCCACGCCGCGCAATACGGCATCGCTCATTGGCGCTGTCAATGTAGGTGAAAAAGTTTGTTGTGTCAAAAAAAAGACTGTCCCCTTTTAGCTGATATACCTGGAAAACCTTCCGGACTAATTCCTGTTCTATCTTGGCAATGGATTCCACCGGGAGCGCATCCATTAAATCCCAAAAATGCTGACTGTCTATTTTACTTAAGCTGCACCGCAGCAGATATTGGCAGGATGTTGTTTTCGCCCAACTCCACCAGCCTCTTTTGCTGGTCGGCATACAGACGCGGCCAATCGCACCTAACAGAAGTGTCATGCCCACCGTAAGGTGATGCCGGGTTGGCTGTTCCCCTGTATACGGCCGGGTTGATTTAACGTGTTGATTGATGAGCGCCGGAACATCTAATACGTGGGCTGCTTTCAGCAGCGCGGCTACCGCGCCGTGTGAATAAGACTTAAGACGCAATCCTTCGGTCAGACCATGCAACCGCCGTAACAAATCATTTGCCTTTCCCAAATAGGCCAAAACAATCGGTCGTGGTTTCCCGCCAACCCGTTGTGATTCAACAATATACCAGTATTTATGACCACGGGACTTCTTTGCCTGTATGGTCGCCATCGGCACCCTCCTGTTAGTGTATACATAAAAATTATTCTTTAATTATTCTACCATATACATTAGATTTTGTCAAGAGTAAGAAATACTTAATCAGTGTATACAATATTTCAGGCACAAAAAAAACCCGTAATCGCTTATATATCAATCAATTACGGGTTTTTTCTCACAGCAAAATCTTTTATGTTATAATAAACTCACGTTAGTCTAATCCAAATTCGCCTGGCGGTATGTCTCTGCTTCTTGGGCTGGCTTTCATCTTCCTTTAACCAATTGTCAATGAGCGGGATAACCGGTTGTAAGACCGGGTATCTTGCGGGTGCGGTGCGCCGATATACCGGCACATCGGAATCCTGTAGCGCTTTTCTAACTGTTGTCCGGGAGCAACCTAATTCCCTGGCTATCCTGCGGACAGACTTTTTCTGTAAGAAATGTTCCCTTCTTATCACCTCTTTCTTTTCCACCGTTAGCATCCTCGTATAATATGTTTTATCTTTAAGTAGTTAGCGGTTGGGAGAATAGATGTTATATTCTCCCCGCGCCGATGCAATTTTGT
>JAHJUB010000194.1 GCA_018829455.1 Candidatus Omnitrophota bacterium | reverse complement strand
CACGAGTTCAGTGATTTCATTGCAGGCCTGGCGGATGCCCTCCATAGCGAGGGAAAGCTTCTGAGCGTTATGGTGGAACTGCCCACCATGATTTCAGAGTATGGCTACAACAGTGGCGCTTACGACTGGGGCGCTATCGGTAAGACTGCTGACTTCGTTGTGCTCCCGATTGCCACGACCATCGAGGCTTGTGCATCCGGTGGGGACATGGAGGATCTCCTTGGTTGGGCTGTGGGCGAGGTTCATCGCGATAAGCTGCACTTAGCGATCTCTGCTATGAGTTATCAGGAACAGGAAGGCGAGACTATCGCCTGCACCTACGGCGATGTGCTCGCGGAACTGGGCGAAGTAGCCATTGCTGAGGGGAGCCAGATGCTGATCCCAGGTGAGTCACTGACTCTTGAGCTTCCCAAGCTCAAGGATGCGGGCGGGCTCAACTACGACGCCGAGACTGCTACCTATTGGTACGTCCGTCAGGATGCTGAGGGGCGGGAGCAGAAGGTCTACCTTACAAACGCTGCCAGCGTGGCCTATCGGCTTCTCTGGATTGATCAGTTCCGTCTGGGGGGAGTGGTACTTGCAGATGTCTGTTATCCAGACAGCGATCCTCGCATCTGGGATGCCGTGCGTGACTTCCGTAATCAGACTTCTTCCGTGGCGCAGAGTGACCTGAGCCTTGTCTGGACCATCTCGACGGACGAGGGTGATCCGGTCGGTAGCCAGATAGTCCCGCTAGATGCCGCAGAAGGCACTAGCCTGGTGTGGACGGCGCCCAATAACCCAGGCAACTATATCATCTCGCTTTCCATTTCGGATGATGGTGGCGAGACTACCAGAGTGCAAGGTGGTTCGGTGGAAGTGGAAGTCCCGACGGCGACGCCTAGTCCCACGCCGACCTCGACGCCGACTGCAACTCCTACGCCGACTCTGGTTCCAACGGCGACGCCTAAACCCAAACCCGTAGTTGTTGCTCAGAGCGCGATGCCAGGCACGGGTTTTGGATATGGCATTCAGCCCGACATGGTTACTGATGGAGATCACGGCCGGATTGTCAGTCACGTGCACCAACTCGGCTTTGGCTGGATCAAACAGCAGGTGGAGTGGTTCCGCTACAATCCCGGGCCGGGCCAGTACGACTGGGGGACTCTGGATCGCATCGTGGATGCCTGTGCCAACAACGGCATCAACGTTATGTTCAGCGTGGTGAAAGCTCCCCATTGGGCCAGGCCGCCGGGAGATACGGATGAAGGGCCGCCGGCCGATCCCAACACCTACGGGGAGTTTCTCAAGGCCATGGCTGCTCGCTACAAAGGGCGGGTCAAGGCCTACGAGATATGGAATGAGCAGAACCTGTACTACGAGTGGGGAGGCCGCGGGGGCAAGCTCAACGCTGGGAAGTACGTGGAGTTGCTCAAAGTGGCGTAT
The DNA here is from genome assembly GCA_018829455.1 of Candidatus Omnitrophota bacterium. GTDB lineage: Bacteria > Ratteibacteria > UBA8468 > MWAK01 > MWAK01 > JAHJUB01. Next base: position 882 of record JAHJUB010000194.1, on the reverse strand, counting down.
GGGGCCATCAAGTCCGTGGACCCGGGGGCCATCGTCATCTCTGGGGCGCTGACGCCTACTGGCTATAACGACGGCGACACCGCTATTGACGACCGCGTCTATCTGGAGCAGATGTATCAAGCCGGCCTGGCCAGGTACTGCGATGCCGTCGGCGCGCATCCCAGTGGCTACAACAACCCGCCCGACGCTGACTGGCGAAGCTATTCGGACCCAAGCAAAACCTTCAATCCCCCCCCTCATCCTAGCTGGTTCTTCCGTGGCACCATGGAGAGCTACCGCAACATCATGGTCAAGTATGGCGATGGGCACAAGCGCATCTGGGTCACTGAATTCGGCTGGGCCACGGTGGAGGGGCTGGGCGTTCCTCCCGCCGAGGGCTACGGGTACGCCGCCGATAACACCGAGGCGGAGCAGGCGCAATGGCTCGTTCGTGCGTACGAGATGGGGAAGGGCTGGGGTTGGGTTGGGGTGATGTTTCTCTGGAACCTGAACTTCGCCCCGGTGTCCGGGAAGGAGAATGAGAAAGCCGCTTTTGGCATCGTGCGAGACAACTGGAGTCCAAGGCCGGCTTTTGCTGCCCTGGCACATATGCCGAAATAGAATCGTTAGTTGATACCAATGTGACGTAGAGCATCCATCCATATCTAGATGCTCTACGTCCTTTCTGTACTTGGAATTGACAGGAACCATTCTCGTCGCGACAGCATCTTCCATTTGTCGAGATTCAGGTGTCGGGCACTTTGCTCGGTTCTCTTGCGGTGCTTGGCGTTCGGGTAGGATGTGCCCGGCATCTAGATACTGAAAGGAGCACTGTCAGATCATGCACTCACGATGGACGAAAACCAGATGGCACTACATTGTAAATATAGGGCTGGTACTGGT
>JAHJUB010000103.1 GCA_018829455.1 Candidatus Omnitrophota bacterium | reverse complement strand
TAAATATTTCAGAAGAGGATTTTATCTATAAAACAAAAATTAAAGAAATAATAGACAAAAATCCACCGCTTTTATACGAAAATATGTCATTAGATGAAATTTTATCAATTTTCAGAAGTACCAGTAATTTATATTACCCTTCGGTAAATAGCGAAAATAAATTAATCGGAATTATCAGCGTGGACAGCATCAGGAATATTCTGGAGGAATCCAAACAAAAGGGTTTAATTTTAGCAACAGACCTTCAAGAGCCGGTTAGAGCTGTTATTTCTAGTGAGGCGACGCTTTCAGAGGCAAGAGACATTTTAAACAAATACAGTTTAGAATATTTACCTGTTGTTACACCAGAAAATAAAGTCGATGGATTTATAGAGAGAATAATATTCGATAAATTGATTGCGACCAGAATTTTAGAATTACAAAAACAGGCGGATATCCTCGAGGGAGATTGACAGGAAATATTCGGAGTGGTAATATTAGATAGACAGCGAAATAAATCGCGGCCATAATTAAAGGGAGGTTGTTAAAATGTTAACAGGTTTAAAGGTTGTATTTAAAGTGAACCCTTATTCTTGGACAGACAGGTTAGAATAACCTGGCCGGGCCGGCGAATTCTTTTGTTCTTTGATAATTAACCGGTTTTCAAACTCCTCCGGGGAAAGATTGAAGTCTCTCCCGAAACCTTTTTTCAGTCCCGGGCTGTCTTTACAATCAGAACTTGCTTGTGTTTATCTACCAGCGCCTATTCCTGTTTCCGGCGTTTCCACCAGACCAGGAAAGCAGATACGCCAGCGGCCAGAGGACCGACCGGAAGGGAACCGCTGTCTCCGGTGTCACTGTCAGCTATCACCTGGGCATAGTTGGAGTAAATAAGGTAATTACTACCGTCAGACTGACGCCAGATCGCCACCACGTTGCTGCCGGAGATTGCCACCTGGGGGGGCTGCCTCCATCGTAACCCTCGTTATCCTCAATCAGTTGGTCTGAGTTCCAGATTGAAGTACAGAGAGACGCCTTAGAGAAATGGAATGGAGTATTACCTACTACCATAACGGGTAATGTTCCTCTTCCGTTTATAGGAGTAGGAAGCAACTAACGAAGTATCCATATATTAATGAAAATTATATATGGAGGTTAAAATGGCTAAGAAATTTCTGGAAAAAGGGCTGACTAAACTTGTCCGTACAAGGCCGGTGATTATCATAACAACTCTGCATCCGGACGGTATTGTTAATGCGGGTACATTCGGCGCTTACACCAATCTTTCATCTGATGAAATTGGTATTGCTATCGGGAAACCAAGCCATACCTATCAAAACATCAAAAGAACGGGTGAATTCGTTATAAACGTGGTTACCCGTTCCATTGCTTCTGCTTCAGAAATTTGCGCAAGGGAGATTTCTGTATCGGAAAGTGAAATTGAGCAAGCCGGGCTTACTACGGAACCCTCCAAAAAAATTGCTGTGCCATTCATTAAGGAATCCGTATCCTGTCTTGAGTGTAAATTTGAGAAAGAAGTGGAAATAGGAGGGTATCATTCATTTATTATTGGCAAGTGCATCGCAGGGCATATAGAAGAATCGGTTATTGACAAAGACGGCGGACTGGATGTGATAAAGGCAAAGGCGATTTTTAACATCCGGTATCCTGATCCGGTCTATGCCGTTTTGTCTAACCCGTTTACGGTGTAAAATCATTAATCTCAGGCAGGTTTACAGGGTTTCGTATTCGGGAGAGGTGTATTTCTTCTGACTTTAAGCAGAAAAGGCGAAGTTTGTCAAAAGAATTACAACTAAGGCGAAAAAGAAGAGAAAAGTTATTGATTAAGCGGGATGTTCTGGATTTTCTCCCGGCCATACGCCGAAGAATAGAAGAAGGTTAAATGCTGGTCGGTTGACAGTTACCGGGCAAGGTGTGGTAAAATATAAAAGTTAAGAAGGTGAGCGCTCGGGAAGACGGTGTAAATCCGTCGCGGACCCGCCGCTGTAACCGGGAACGAAAGCCGTTATCAAGACCACTGTCCCTGACGGGGCGGGAAGGCGCGGCCGGTAGGTTTAAGGGGGTGTAACAAAATACCCCCTTTGCCCGGAAGCCAGAAGACCGGCTCACCAGAGATTTACCCTCGTGGATTTGGGGTTAGGAAGATGGTTTGGGGTGAAAAACGGCATCCCCGACAGGGATTTTCCCTGCCGGGGATTTTTTATGGAAAAGACCGGGGTAGTTGTCAAGCTTGCTTGGCGTGGTTAATGTAGGGGCGCCATTTATGGCGCCCGCGGGTCCGATGAATCGAACCCTACGTTTAAAAGAGCCCGGCAAGCCGGGCAACTACTTTTTCGGTTAAATCCGGGGAGGGTAGATTGGTTCTGATTTTAGGCGGAGTAAAAAGCGGCAAGAGTTTTTATGCGTTGACTCTGGCGTTGGAATACCAGAAACCGCGGGCGTTTCTGGCTACGGCCGAACCGTTTGATTCTGAAATGAAGCAACGGATTGAACGTCATCAGGAATCCAGAGGCGATAATTTTGAACTTTTTGAAGAACCGGTCAACATATGCGATTTACTTCCCAAGTTGAGCCACAACGTAATCGTGGTAGATTGTTTTACCATCTGGCTATCTAACCTTTATCACCGCAACCTGGATGTAACGAAAGAGACTGAACGTTTATTGAATAACTTAACCGGTCGGGAAATTCTTGTTTCCAATGAAATCGGCTGGGGAGTTATTTCTGAATCGGCGCTGGTAAGAGACTATACCGAAAGGCTGGCTAAACTCAACCAAAAATTAGCCCAGAAAGCCGAAAAGGTTTATTTAATGGTGGCCGGCATCGCCACTAAAATTAAATGAGAATCGGTTCGCCTTCCTGGATTGAACCCGGCACTTATTATCACAACGCTCAGTTGCTGGCAGGCAAGGTTGATTTTGTGGAACTTTTGGTCTATACGTGGGATGCAGATACCGAAGCGCTTTTAAAGAAAGAGGTCCCGCTGCTTAAGAATTTGAATCTTGTTTACACGGTCCATCTGCCTACGGATAGGTTGACTTACTGCAAAAAAGCCTACTCTTTTTTGGCATCTTCGGGATTGAAGATTCTCAATTTTACCCTGCATCCATTACGGGGTTGGGAAGGTTTTATTGCAGACAAGGAAGACGTCTCTTTGGAAAACCTGGTTGAACGTTATCCTCTTTATGAGCGGATGACCCTGGATATCGGTCACAGTATTCTGGCCGGACTGGACCTGAAATATTTTTCCGGCGCGGAAATCAAAGAGATTCATATTTCCGGAGTTAACGGCGGTAAAGCCCACCATGAGGTTACCGAAAAAGAATTGACCTGTCTTAAAGATTTTCGGAGCGACAACCTTTTGGTTAATATCGAAGTTTTTGAATTGAAAACACTGGTTAACAGTCTCAGGAGGCTAAAAAAATGGCGAAACCAGTTCAGGAACAATTGATAAAAGAAGCGCAGAAACATTTGGACAACCTAACCAAACCAATCGGCAGTTTGGGACTGTTGGAATCGATTGCGCTAAAGATGTCGGCCATAACCGGCCAGGTTAAACCGACGCTTCCCGAAAGAAAACGGGTATATGTTTTTGCCGGAGACCATGGAGTGGTGGCTGAGGGAGTTTCGGCCTATCCTGCGGAAGTAACCGCGGCTATGGTCGCCAATTTCCTGGCTGGAGGCGCTGCCGTCAATGTTTTCGCCCGGCACGTCAATGCGGAGGTTTTGGTAGTGGATGCAGGTGTAGCTTCCGATTTAAAGCCGGAGCCGGGCCTGGTCATTCTGAAGGTGGGAAAAGGAACCGGAAATTTTACGCGGGGACCAGCGATGACCCGTTTGGAAGCAGAGCGTTCCCTTGCTTACGGAAAAAAATTGGCTCAACAGGCGGTTGGGGATAAGGTTGGCTTGATTATAGTTGGCGACATGGGTATTGGAAATACCACCACCGCCACCGCGGTATCGGTTGCCTTCGGCTTTGAGGTCGAAGAAATTCTTGATATCGGAACCGGCATCGACCAGGAAGGTTTGAAGAAAAAGAAAGAAGCGGTTCTGAAAGCAATCGGTCTGAATAAACCTGACCCTAACGACCCGATAGATGTTCTGGCTAAAGTAGGTTCGTATTGTTTCGGTGAAATTGCCGGTTTAATTCTCGGCGCCGCCGAAAACGGTATTCCGGTGGTTCTGGACGGATTTCCGACCACTGCAGCCGCCTTGATTGCCTGGAAAATCGACCCCAAATTGACCGATTATCTCTTTGCCGGACATCTTTCCGCGGTAAAGGGCCACCGGATTTTATTAGAGGCGATGGAGCTTGAGCCGATCCTGAATCTTCAGATGCGGCTGGGCGAGGGAACCGGCGGCGTATTGGCTACTTTCATTATTGAAGTAGCCATTAAAATGGCCTGCGAGATGGCCACTTTTGAGGAAGCAGGGGTAAGTCGGGGAAATGAAAAAGATATTGAATGAAATCGGTCTGTCGTTTTCTTTTTTGACCCGCATTCCGGTCAAGATTTCCGGAAAGGTGGGGGACCCGGCTTTTTTCGTCCTGGTTGGCTACGCGGTCGGTCTGGCGTATCTTGCTCTTTTGCGGTTGACACAATTTATGCATTTACCCGGGCCATTGTCCGTGATTATCGTAATGGCGGTGGTCTACTATTTCTTTGAACTTTTTCACTTTGATGGACTGCTGGATACCTTTGACGGCTTTTTGTGTCAGAAAGAGAAAAATGAGCGGATAGAAATAATGAAGAAAGGTAATATCGGGCCCTTTGCCTTGTTTTACGGGGTTCTCTTTATTCTCGCCCATTTTTATCTGTTAAACCAGTTGGTTTCCCGGCCGCTTCTTATCTTTGTGGCTGGACCGGTTTCCCGGTGGTCAATGCTTCTACTTCTGGCAATCTCCAGGCCGGCCAAGAACGAAGGTCTGGCCGCTTCTTTTTATCCCTTTTTGTCCCGTAGTTTTCTTTGGGCAGGCATTTTTCTTTTGCCGGTTATCATCCTGGCGCCGGTTTTTACTGCGGTTGCACTTGCCGGCGTTATCGCAATTACACTTGTTGTCAATCTGGCTGCGCGGAAACTTATTTCCGGCGTTACCGGGGATATCCTGGGAGCCACCTGTTTAATTGCCGAGGTTTGCAGTCTCTTTTTTCTGAGCGTGATACCTATTCAGGCAGGCTGATTGCCATCTTCAAAAAATGGGAAACGAAAGTTTTGTTCTGCATACTATTTTCCTGATAGTCTTTGCATATTCGGCCGATTTAGTTTTCGGAGACCCGGCCTGGTTTCCGCATCCGGTTAGAGGTGTAGGTAAACTCATTACTTTGCTGAAAAAATATTTGCGAAGAGGAGGTAATCAAGAGAACGAAAAAGCCAAAGGAATCATTCTTTTCTTTTTGGTGGTGGGAATAAGTTGCTCTCTTTCTTTTGCCGCTCTGAAATTACTTACCCGGTGGAACAGTTTTTTGGGAGATATTCTCTGGATTTATTTGGGTTATACTGCCCTGGCGACTAAAGATTTAGGAGTAGAAGCAAGGGAAGTCTTTAGAAAATTGAAAACCGGTTCACTTATCGGGGCGCGGCAGAAACTCTCCAGAATTGTGGGCCGGGATACCGAAGGTTTGAGCGAAGAAAAAATTATTGTTGCGACGGTGGAAAGCGTTGCCGAAAGCGCCAACGACGGAATTGTGGCGCCTCTTCTTTATCTTTGCCTGGGCGGTCCGGTTCTGGCTATCGCTTATAAAGCCATTAATACCCTAGATTCTATGATCGGTCATAAGAACGACAAATATAGAGATTTCGGCTGGTTTTCCGCCCGAATGGACGATGCGGCCAACTTTATTCCGGCGAGATTAACCGGGTTGTTGGTTTCGTTTTCCTCCCTGCTGACCGGCATGGGTTTCCGAAACTCATTTTCCACCATGATTCAGGATGGGCGAAAACAGCTCTCACCCAATAGCGGTATTCCTGAAGCGGCCATGGCCGGCGCCCTGGGAATAAGGTTGGGCGGATGCGTTTCCTACGATGGTGAAGTTTTAGAAAGGCCTTATCTGGGTAAGGAACGGAAGAGACCGGTTCCGGCACAGATAAAAGAAGCGGTTAAGATTAGTTTTGTTTCCTCCGTTTTGGCGCTTTTTTTGGGGGTATTG
>JAHJUB010000174.1 GCA_018829455.1 Candidatus Omnitrophota bacterium | reverse complement strand
GGAACTCCTCAGCGTAGAACCGCTCGAAGAGCGGCACCAGTTCATCAGGCTCGTAGCCCACTGCCGGATAGAAGGAAGCAGCGAATGTCGCCTCGTTGGTAGCCCCGGTGCCGTCGTTGGCGTCCATCGCCTGTGTCGCACGCGTCAACTCTGACACGAACACTTCGGGAGGAATCATATGAGCCACATACCGAGTGAGGTACCCGATATAGGCCGGGAAGAAGATGTCCATCGAGCAACTAAGCAGTGTGTCGTCGAGATCTAACAGAATTGCTTTGAACATCATGCTGCTCCATTGTCTTTGTGGTGTTCGATCCGAGTCATCGCCAGAGGCCAGTCAAATAGTTCACCTTCCTCACGATCTGGTAGTTGCCGCCCCCTTCGTGGTTGTTGTATCTGTAGACTTCGATTTCCTTGGGTCCGGCCCAATGATTGTAGGCCGCGAAGACCGTGGAAGGCGGACAAGTCAAGTCCATCAACCCCGTGGAGAAAAGGGCACTTGCGTTGCACCGGGCGGCGAGGTTTACTCCGTCAAAGTATGACAGGGTCTTGAATGCCCTGTCCACCTTATCCCGATGCGCCTTGCAGTACATAGAGATCTCGGCATACGGCATCGAATCCGTTATCTCAGTGGCGCGCCGGTAGTGGCAGAGAAAAGGCACATCGGGCATGACCACCGACACACCAGGCTCCAATCCGCCGACGGCGATGGAAATGCCTCCGCCCTGACTACTTCCGGCGATCGCGATGCGTTCGGCATCAACGGCGGGATGCTGTCGGGCCGCATCCACCGCCCGCACCCCATCCGAGAAGACCCGCCGATAGTAGTAGGTCTTGGGATCCAAAATACCTCTGGTCATGAAACCAGAGTAGTGGGGATTGGAACCATCCGGTTCGGGATCGGGCGTATCGCCCTGCAGCCCACCACTGCCCTGACCCCGCGTGTCCATTACCAGATGGGCGTAGCCAACGCTGCTCCATAGCAGCCAGTCGGTGGGAAAGCCACGACCACCGCTGTAGCCGATGTATTCCACCACACAAGGAAGACGCTCGGGACGCTGGCGGGGCATCAGCAGCCAACCTTTGACACGCTGACCGCCGTAGCCGCTAAAAGTGACATCGAAGGTTTCTACGGTGCTCAAGCCGTAGTCCACCGGCTCAAAAACGGCATCCAGGGGGAAACGGCGCACCTCTGCCAGGGTCTGTTCCCAGAAGGAATCGAAATCGGGGGGCTCCTCCCTTGGCGGCAGGTAGGTCTTCAGCTTCTCCAAAGGCATGTCAAATAACATTATGCTCGCTCCTCTCATATATGGATTTGTTGGTATGCCTCGCCGCAGCGCAAAGCAAGGGTCTCGGCTTTGATGCTATCCGTATCTACCCGCATCAGAGGTCCATCTGCTCCGAGAAGCGTCAGGGCGCGGTCATTTCTGCCTCGTATGGTACTACAACCCTACGCTATCGTCAACGTCGCGTGGGTAGCGTGTTACGAAAGAAACCTTGGAGGAATTGCCGTCCAACTGATTACGCTGTATACTCTCGCAATAGCTGCCACATGAAGGAGTAACCTTGGGAGAGATCGCCGCACTGGCCACCTCTGTGCTTTGGTCATTGACCTCAATACAGTTCACACTGGCAGGCCGTAGAATCGGGGTCGCGGCCACCAACCGAATCCGGCTCCTCTTGGCAACCCTGTTCCTGTCGCTGGCCCACCTCGTACTGCAAGGCGAGCTCTGGCCCCTCAAGGCCGAGCTCTTTCGCTGGGGTTGGCTAGGGCTTTCTGGCATAGTCGGCCTGGCACTAGGCGACACCAGCCTCTTTCAGGCTCTTGTGCTTATCGGACCACGCCGGTCCATGCTGATGATGACACTCGCACCGATTATCAGCTCCTTGCTAGCCTGGGGATTCCTCGGCGAGACACTGCAACCCATCGAAGTTAGCGCGGCGCTACTGGCCATTGCCGGCACCGCCTGGGTGGTTTCAGAAGGGCCAAGCACCAATTCGCGAGCGCAGACGGCCAAGAACAGAAGACAATACGTACTGGGAGTGCTGTACGGCTTGGGTGGCGCATTAGGTCAGGCCCTGGGACTGGTACTGGCTACTCAGGGGCTCACGGGGAATTTTCCCGCTCTGTCTGCCACACTCATCAGGATGGTAGTCGCTTCAAGCGTGATCTGGTTCTTCGCTCTAATCAGGGGCCAGGTCAAGGCAACTAGCCACTCACCAGTGGATCGGAATGTCTGGCTCCTGATTGCTGGTGGATCCCTGACCGGCCCCTTCCTGGGCGTCTGGTGCTCCATGATAGCCGTGCAGGGTGCCCCGGTAGGCATCGCCTCGACGCTGATGGCACTAAGCCCGATACTGTTGGTTCCCCTGGAGCATTGGTTATTTGGCGAGAAGGTCAGCGCTCGCGCCATCACCGGCACCATCGTGGCTCTCGCAGGGGCAGCCCTCATCTTTCTGACCTGATGACTCATCCGTAGCCATGGGCGGATACGCCTGGATCTTCCCCAAGGGCGAGGGGATGGGAACTACACGCCCACAAGGGGCTAAGCTACTACCGGGATGGGCTACTGGCAGGATGAGCTACCTGACGCACTTTATCGAGGCTGATCCCAGACTGGAGCAATGGTATCCGGTGACCCTGGTAGCGGGAGAATAGGCAAGAAAGACTCTTCGGGTTTCTTCTTGGAAGAGAACCTGTCGAGACGTGAATGATTCAACACAATTTCGGGACGGCTACCATCCTGACTATAATCTGGAGGGTCTCCTGCCCACTATTACCGCAGCTCTTGGCTGAACGGGAAGAGGGCGACGGGTATCAGCTTGATGTGTTGCTTGGCGAAGGGGATGCCAACAATGGTGATGGTCAGAACCAAAGCAGACACCAGGTGTGCCATGGCAATCTCCCAGCCAAAGAGGACTATCCAGATCACGTCAAAGACGATCTTGAACGAACCCGGGCCGTCGGTACTCACTACCTCTTTGCCAAAGGGCGCAAAAGTGGCTACGCCTAGATTAATGGACTGTAAGCCAAACGGAATCCCGACGACCGTTACGCAGAGCAAGAGTCCCCCAATGATGTAGCCCAAGCCCGTGATCAAACCACCGAAGATAAGCCAGATCAGATTTCCCAATAAACT
>JAHJUB010000102.1 GCA_018829455.1 Candidatus Omnitrophota bacterium | reverse complement strand
GTAGGGGCTCGATTTATCGAGCCCGCGGGCGCCATGAATGGCGCCCCTACAAATCTATTTTACTTCCTTAACCATCAACCTGTAAAGGTTCGCATAGGCGGCGACCATCTTCTCGCGTGAGTATTCAGACTCAGCCCGCGCCCTCCCCCGGCCGCCCATCTCCAGCCGCTTCTGCGGATTACTCAGAAGTTCCATAATCCCGGCGGTAATCTGCTGGGGATTTGCCGGCGCTATTAGGAAACCTTCTACGCCGTCGCTCACCACCTCCGGAATCCCTGAAACTGCGGTCGCTACCACCGGAAGCCCGTAGGAGAGCGCCTCCAGAAGCGCCACCGGCATCCCCTCCCACAAAGAAGGCATCACGAAGAGGTCAAGACCGGAATAGAAGACCGACAGGTCCTTTTGAAATCCAAGGAAGAAAACTTTCTGGGAAATTCCCAGGCGCCGGCTGAACCTCTCCAGCGTCCTTCTCAGCGGTCCTTCACCGGCAATCAGAAGTTTCGCTTCCGGGTATTTCAACGCCACCTCCCGGAAAGCCGGCAAGAGATACTGGTAGCCCTTGGGAGGCCGCAGATTGCCGGCCGAACCGATTAAGAGCGCCTCCCCGGAAAAACCCAGGGTTTCCCTCGCCTTGTCTTTCGGAGTTATGACGGCCGGCGGAACGCCGTTGGGGATAACGATGACTTTCTCCGGCGCAAGACCTACCCGGCGCATCAGCATTTTGCGTCCCGCCTCGCTGTTGCTCACAACGATGCGGCTGAAAGGCAGGGTTATCCGGTCAAGCAGGTTGTGGCAGGGAAGACGCCAGTAGTCGGTGGAGCGCTGGCTTCCGATTCTTACCGGCACATTCGCCAGCCAGCCCACTACCCGACCCAGGTTATTTGCCTGGAAAAGAAAGGTGTGGATAACGTCAAACCGATTTTTAAGCAGAAAACGAAACAAGCGCAGGGGCGCCAGGAAGCCATTCAGCCGGCTCCTGATTCCCAGCGTATCGGCCTCTATCCCGGAGGCTCGCGCCATCTCGTGCAGCGGACCTTCCGGCTTGATGGTGAGGATGGAAACGGAAAACTCCTCTTTGGGCAGAGAGGCGGCCAGAGAGATTACCATCTTCTCGGTTCCGCCGATGCGGCTGTCCACCGTAAAAAACAGAATTTTAGTCATATAAATTTAAGGTTGCAGCGATTCTGTAGTCGCCCAGCTTGCTGGGCTCATTAACCGCGCCGAGCAAGCTCGGCAACTACAGTGCTACACTTCTTTTAACTTTCTAAACTTCAGCAAACGGCCGTAAATTAGCTGCAAATCCTCCGGATTTACCCCGCCGTCGCACCGGCAGGCCAGGGCCGCGGCCGGCGTCTTTTCCGGCAGCGCCAGAGCGGACAATTCCGCAGCCGGCAGTCCGAAAACCTTCCGGCCGGTCGCCGCGGCCCAGCCCTTGACCACCGCGCTTCCAAAACGTAATCCCGTCCAGGAACCAGGCCCGGTGTTAACCGCAAAACAGTCAATCTCCTTTATCTTTATCCGGTTGGCGCTCAGAAAATCTTTTAGGTGTGGCCAGAATTCCCCAAAAAGGTCTCCGCGGAAAGAAACCTCCGCAAGCAGTTGGCCATCGCAAGCCAGCGCGACGCTCTTCTCTTCCCCGGTCGTATCAATCGCTAATGTTTTCATGTTAACATGCAGTTCGGGAGGGGGTGTAACCCCCCCTCGCCCCCCCTTGTCAGGGGGGATGCAACCCCGCCCCTACATTTCCTGTTTTTAATCCCCCTCCATTTTCACCAGCGTCGCCGAAACCACACCCAATGGGGCGCGGCTGGAAAAATAGAGCGGTATCCTTGCCTCATCCGCCGAAATCCATACCCACAGTGAACCGGTCTTAAGCGGCATCCCCTCCAGCGAAAGCCCGGGTTCCAGAATAAGCGCATCCCAGGTTTTTCCCGCGGCCTTTATCCTTGTCCGGCGGAGCACCTTCACTAATATTTTGTAATTCTTCCGGTTAACGCTGAGCGGAATTTCAATCCGGTCCCCGACGTTCAATTCCTGCGTCCGGATATAATAGAGAATTGAAAGCGGGTCCTGAAAAAAAGCGGCCATATTAAACATCTCGTCTTTCTCGTTCTTCTTTCCGTTCTTATACTGGTCCAGGTGGTATTTTCCCTGGGGCTGGCCGCGCGGGAAAGAAGTTACTTCCAACCTTGTTTCATCCGACGTCCAGGATGAATACTGATAGCGCAGGGGCAGAAAATCCTTCCGAGAAACAAAAGATTCAATCCTGGCGCGGAAAGGGTAGAATTTGTGGAACATCCCTTCGGTCTCTGTCTCCGCCTGAAGGTGAAAAACGCGTTCTCCTTCCAGATACGCGTCTTCCTTAACCCGGAACGACATCTTGCCGCCGGAGAAGAGATTCCACTTAAGTTGATATTGGAAAATTTCCCCGGCTCTAAAAGGGATTTCCTGGGCCTGACAAAAGGGAACAAAACAGGTAAAAATAATCAGGAAGGAAAACAGACCGCGCATTTCTTTATTTTAACCCAATTTGTCTTTTTGTGGCAAAAGAGTTACAATCATACCATGCTAATATCCGAATGGGAATGGATTTTGCGGCTGCTTATCGCCGCGGTTCTGGGCGGCGTCATTGGCCTGGAACGGGAAAGCCACGGCCGGGAAGCCGGTTTCCGCACCCTGATTCTGGTCTGCAGCGGAACCTGCCTGATAATGATAACTTCCTTGCGCATCCCGGAACTTTTTACCATCTTTACATCCGATTCCGTCCTCCGGATTGACCCGGCCCGCATCGCCTACGGCACCATCACCGGCATCGGCTTCCTGGGAGCCGGCGCAATCGTCCGGGACAAAAAGCGCACCCGCGGCATCACTACCGCGGCCTGCCTCTGGGTGGTAGCGGCCATCGGCCTGGCGATCGGGTGCGGCTTTTACTACATAGGCGCAGCCAGCGCCGCGATTTCAATCCTGGTCCTTTATTTCCTGCGGCTGGTGGAGCGGCTCATCCCGAAAGACACTTACAACTCCATCCTCATCACCCGGGACGGCGAAAAAGAGCTGGCGCCTCTGCTCCAGGTTCTGGATGAATTCCAGATGAAGATACTGAGCCAGGCCATCAAAGTTCAGACTCCGCCTCCGATGACGGAAGTTGAGTTCAGCGTGCGGCATAAGAACCACACCGCTGGTGAAACAATCGTACGCAGATTTATGTCCGTCCCCGGAGTCAAAATGGTGGAGTGGAAATAAAAAAGGGCAGCCCGTTTTAGTCTAACCCAAGACGGACTGCCATTTTTTCCATACCTGGTTTGCTTACTTAACGGCTGATTTCAGTGCGCTGCCTGCCTTGAAAATAGGGACGTTTTTGGCGAGAATTTTTATGCTGGCGCCGGTGCGCGGGTTCCGACCAGTGCGGGCCTTTCTCTTGGCGACCTTGAATGTTCCAAAACCGACCAGCGTTACGTTGCCGCCTTTCTTCAGGGTTGCTTTAATCGCATTCAGTACGGCTTCTACTGCTGCCACTGCTTCTTTCTTGCTGCATACTGCTTTTCCCACTGCTTCAATCAATTCCGCTTTGTTCATTATTGTTTCACCCCCTTTCTGCTTATACCTCGGATTTTCAGGAAATTTTACCTACTAACGAACTATTTGTCAAGCGCAATTCTTATGTCATTCTGAGGCCCTTCGCTCCGCTCGAGGGTAAACTCCGCCGAAAGGCTCAAGGGCAGGCTCCGCGCGGCAATCTCATCTTGACTATTCCTCTACCCCTAATCTTTCCGTTCGTTCCAAAAAAAACGCTGCGCTCCACAAATCAAGAGATGCCAACTCATCAGTCTTGATAAAACGCGCCACATCAGCCCGGACGGCGCTCCAATCTATGGCCGAAATCTTACGGTGCAACTGTGCATAACACCAACGGCTATCCACCGCTACATTCTGACCCGCCCATGGCCCGACCTGATTAAGGGCTGCCGCTAAAAATTTAAAATTAATTGTCGCCCGTCGGCTTGTATACCAAAGAAAATCATACCAATCCCGGCCCTTCACATATTCCCGGCACAATAACGAATGGACCTTTCCCGCAAAAAGGCTGGAGATATCCTGGACCGTAACCGCGCAAGCAAAGGGAAAATCCAGAAACTGATTTTCAAAGACGCTTCCGGCCGGCGGGTTGGTGTCAATCTCAAATTTAATCCTAATTTTTGGCAAAGAACGGTCTGCTTTAAGATGCCGCAAGTGCAAAACTTTCACCAGGGAGTCATCTTTAATAAACGCTTTCTTAACGGTTGAATCCAATTGGGAACGATCAACGATTTCGGCATGATAGCCGTAAGCCTCAAATTCCACGGACAGGCTCTTGAGGTATTTCTTCCACGAAAAATCAGGAGTTGATTCCCTCAGAATAAAATCAAGGTCTTCCGAAAAACGGTTCAACCCGTAAAAGACCCGCAGGCATGTCCCCCCGTGAAAAGACGCAACTTTATAAAAGTCTGTTCGGGAGAGAGCGGCCAGCGCCACCTCCTGGGTGATTTCACGTAAGGCATGGTCTTCTTCCTGCGCCGAGGCGCACTGATACGTTTCTAAACGCTTTTGGATAATCTTAACGTTCATAACCTAATTCCTCTGCCACGGCCTTAATAAAAACCTGAACACGTCTGGAAGAATACGCCTGTTGTAGTTTGCGAATCTCATCTTTACGCACCTCCTTAAAACTTTCCGGATCCACCCGCAAACTATTTTTCACCGGACCGGTATCTTTCCAGTCCTTCTTATAAATATAAATATAATCGGCCAATGCTTTCAACGGCTTAGCCATAAAAAATGTACCCTGTTTAGCCGATCCGAGCGTTTCCACGTTGTCGTAAAAAACTTTGGTCGGGATGCGTTGATACGAGAATTCGCCTACCGGTGTCTTAAAATTCCTGGAACGGAGCATGCAGGCGCTTGTTACCGTGTGCACCGACTCCGGAATCCAACCGTGATAAGCCAAGGCAGATTCCAGACTAATATATGAAGGGCCATAAATTTGCTGGGCAGTCTCAAAAAGATCCAGCGGACGACGGCGGTATTTTTCGGCCAGGCAATACAGTCCCTTGCGCAAATGAATAATCTCCCCCGAGGCAATCGCTCTCTTGATGACCCCGTATCTTTCATCAGGAGAACCAGGAATTAGATTCACCAGCACGGAATAAGGGAATACATTATGGGTAACTCGCTGGATAATAAGGTCAACGATTTTAAGCATACTAATCCTTGTTTATAACTGTCGTATAATGACAGTTTCAATCACTAATATAGCACAAATAAAATTTCCCGTCAATCGTAAATCTGTCTGTCATCCTGAGCCATCAATGGTGTCGTCCTGAGCCGTAGTTGCGAAGGACGAATGGACTTCACACCTCTACAAAAATTTATTGTTTGTGTGATAAAATATATATTTAGGATGATTTCTGTCATACCTTGCGGAAAAAGAGAATGTTGCAATTCCTGTCTTAACTGCGTAGATGATGGATTGGCAATGGTTTCCAACATTATTAGGGCCTATAGCTCAGCGGTAGAGCAGCGGACTCATAATCCGTTGGTCGCAGGTTCGATCCCTGCTGGGCCCACAGATAAGCATCCCTGAACAGCAGGGATCGAACCTAAAAGGGGTGCAGGGGGAAAAGTTTCCCCGCGTTGTTGCAGTGGGGGATGGTTATTCGGAAGGGGAAACTCCTCTTCCGAAAACGAGCGTAGGAAACGTCAGGTCTTGTAGCGACCAGATAAAGACCTGTTTCCGGAGCGAAGTGGTTCGTTCCCTGCTGGGCCCACCGGTAATACTAATTGGATTCCCGCCTAATATCCGCCTTCGCCAAGGCTACGGCGAGACGAAGCATGCGGGAATGACAGGAGTAGGGCGGGCACGGCTCGCCGGTCAAAACATATGGACTTTGAAAAAAGCAGAAAAATAGCGTTGCGGGAACTAAGCGACTCCCTGAATAATATCAGCGAAAAAGAATCGGAGAAGTTTCTGAACCGGCTTCTGAAATCCCGCCGAATCTTCGTTGTGGCCGAAGGCAGGAGTATGTTAATGCTCCAGGCCTTCGCCCAGAGATTGCGGCACCTGGGGAAAGAAAGCTACGTGGTGGGTGAAACCGTGACTCCGGCCGTTGGAAATGGCGACCTCCTGGTAGCCGCGTCCGGCTCCGGAAAGACCAGCGGCGTCATAAACATAGTGAAATTAGCCAAAAAATACCAAACTACCGTGGTCTTCATAACCGCTTCTTCCTCCCCGTCCCTAAAAAAACTGGTCGACTTAATTGTAATTGTTCCCGGCGGTCCGGTGTCCCACCTTCCGGTTAAAACCGTTTCCCGTCAGTTAATGGCCTCTCTTTTTGAACAAACCCTGCTCCTCTTCTGCGACACCATCTGTCAGGTTCTCAGGGACCGGCTGAAGGTTTCGGAGACGCAAATACGGAAGAACCACGCCAATTTAGAGTAATTTTTTCGGACGCAGATGTACGCAGAAAAAGCAGGATAATGCTAAAGGATAATTTTAGAGTATTTCTAAAAATTCCCTAGAGCAATTCTTTGCAATTCTCTAAAGCAATTTTTAATCTGTACCTGCGTAAATCTTGCGAAAATCTGCGTCCTATTATTTTTTGTATTGATGTCGGTATGCTTTTATGGTAAAATTATCTATTGCGATACCCTAAACAAATGAGAGCGATTGATGTCCAGGACCTTTTTGTCAGTTTTAACAACACGCCGGTTTTGAAAGGAGTCAATTTTTGGGTTGACGAAGGCGAAATAACGGTAATCGCCGGAATCAGCGGCTCCGGCAAGACGGTTCTTTTAAAAACTATTGTCGGCCTGCTTACGCCGACCAGCGGAAAGATACTCATCCACGGAAGGGACATCGCCGGATTCTCCCCAAAGAACTGGAATGGCATCCGCCGGGAAATAGGCATGGTCTTCCAGGGCAATGCTCTTTTTGACTCCATCCCGGTCTGGGAAAATGTCGGTTTTTACCTCCTGGAGCATACCGACCTGCCGGTTGAAGAGATCCGCAAAAAGGTGACCCATAGTCTGAGTCTGGTTGACCTGAAGGGTACGGAAGATTTTCCGGTGGATGAGTTGAGCGGCGGGATGAAGAAGCGGGTAGCGCTGGCGAGAACTCTCATCTTTGAACCGAAAACTATTTGCTACGACGAGCCGACCGCGGGCCTGGACCCGCTGACTGCGGAAAGCATCAACGAACTAATATTGGATATCCAGAAAAAACTGGGCACCGCGGCGCTGATGGTTACCCACGACCGCCACCTGACCTTCCAGGTGGCTAACCGTATCGGCGTGCTTTCCGAAGGAAGGGTGGTCGGATTCGGAACTACTTCGGAAATTAAGGAAAACAAGGACAAAATTATCCGGGAGTTTTTCCGTCTTGGGGGTCTAACGGGATGAAGAGACTGACGCTGGAACTGCGGGTTGGATTCTTTGCGATGCTGGCGATTTTGCTTATCCTCCTCTTCGCCATCGTTAAGGGGCAATTTTCGTTTCGGAAGGGTGGTTATGAGGTAAAAGCCGTCTTTAAATACGTAGCCGGCGTTGACCGGGGTTCTCCGGTTCAGGTAAGCGGCGTACGGGTGGGCGAAGTCAAGAAAGTTATCGTTGACTATTCCGAAACTCCCCGCGTCTTCGTGACCCTGTACCTTGACCGCACGGTAAAACTCGGCCGCCATTCCCAGGTCTTTATCCGCAGTTTCGGATTGATCGGTGAAAAGTACGTGGAGATACTTCCCACCCCGCTCACCGATACCCCGCTCATTCAGCCCAACGAGATACTATCCGGAACCGAACCGCTTCCGATAGACCGCCTGCTGGCGATGGGCGAAGACCTGGGCCGAAACATCCAGAGTATGGTCTCTTCCGTGGATAAATTGTTGGGCGACCCGAAGTTTAAGGAAGAGCTCTATACCACGATGGACCAACTCAAGATTATGTCCATCCAGGGAAACAAAACTCTGGCCAGTATCCAGGCGGCCGCTACGGATTTGCAATCAGCCTCAATCAAGGCGCAGGAATTGCTCTCTTCCGCCGGGGACGTCATTGAGCAGACCAAACCGGCGCTGGTCCAATCCCTGTTCAATTTCCAGCTTGCTTCCGCGGGCCTGGCATCCGCTTCCCAGCAGATGTCAGAGATGATGGACAAACTTCAGAGTAATGACAGCACCCTGGGTCTTTTGGTTTCCTCCGGCGACCTCTACCGTAAACTGGATAAGTCACTGACAGACCTGGAAAAATCAGCCGGCCAGTTTGCCGAGGCGTCCGAAAGCATCAAGGCCCTTTCCCTGGACATTAAGACCGGAAAGGGAAGCGCCGGGAAATTCCTGACCAGCGACGAACTTTATAACGAGGTAAAAAGTTTAATCTCCGATATCCGGGCAAAACCCTGGCGATTATTGCGGCCGGGGTCTTAATGTAGGACGGGCGTCCCGCCTGTCAGCTACAATTTATTTAAGGAGGGTAGAATTATGGGTTTAATTCTCATTCGGCTTTTTTTCTTTATCTTCGCGTTGATAACCGGCTATTACGTGGCGCCGCCGAATATGGGTTTTTCCGGCGCCCTGTTCGGCCTGGCCGGAGCCGGGTCTATTATTCTCCTGGAAATAATGATGGAGAGGATACCGGCGCGGCGCATCTTTCTGGGCGCAATTGGTCTGATTGTCGGCCTGATTTCGGCGCGGCTTCTCTTTGAGATGATTCTCCTCATCCCGCCGCGGGTTGAAATCCAATACTACGTGCGGTTCTTTCTCTATTATCTCTTTTCCTACCTGGGCGTGACCATCGCCTTGCGGTACACCGGCAAATGGAACCTGCTTTCCGGGATAGCGGATGAAACCGAAAAAATACCGCCGCTCCTCCTGGACAGCAACGTAATCATTGACGGCCGATTGCTGGACCTGTCCCACACCGGATTTATGGACTACCGCCTGGTCGTGCCCAGTTTTATCATTAAGGAACTGCAGACGATTGCCGACTCTTCCGATGACCTTAAACGGCAGCGGGGCCGGCGGGGGCTTGAGATGCTCAACCGGCTGCGCCGCGACCCGGAAGTTAAAATTATCATCGAAGACATTGACTTCCCGAACATCACCGGGGTGGACGCCAAACTGATTCACCTGGCCCGAACTTCCCAGGCCCGCATCCTGACCAACGATTACAATCTGGCCAAAATTGCCGAAGTCCAGAACATCAAAGTGCTCAATCTCAATAACCTTTCCACCGTACTTAAGCCCCGGTATGTCCAGGACGAACATCTCCTGATTAAAATTATAAAAGAAGGCAAAGAATCAGACCAGGGCATCGGTTACCTTGAAGACGGCACGATGGTTGTCGTGGAAGGCGGCCGCAAACACATCGGGGAATCTCTGGAAGTGGTCATCGCCAACACGATTCAAACCGCCACCGGCCGGATGCTCTTCGCGGAATTACCCTGAATGAAAAGAGAAGACCGCGGCTTCGTTGACACGCTGGGTCATCGGCTCCTCGCTTTTATCCATTTCGTCGGTTCGCTGGCGCTAATTCTGATAAAAGTAATAACCGCCCTCCTGACCGGCCGGCTCCGGCTAATCCCATTCCTGCAGGAATGCGACATCTTCGGTAACCGCTCTTTCTGGACGGTCGCTATAATTTCTTTCTTCTTCGGAATGATTGTCGCGATGGAAGCAGCCATCCCCTTGAAACTGACCGGCGGGGAAATTTACGTCGGCACCATCGTCACCCTCTCCGCGGTCCGGGAATTGGGTCCGATTCTGGTGGCATTCCTGCTCTCCGGCCGGGTGGGCTCTGCCATTGCGGCGGAAATCGGCACGATGAAGATTACCGAGCAGATTGACGCCCTGAAGACCCTGGCCGTTGACCCGATTGAGTACCTGGTCGTGCCTAAATTTGCGGCCGGATGCCTGATGCTGCCGGTTCTGACCGTAATGGCCGTCGGCCTGCAAATCCTGGGCGGCTACGTAATCGGCACAACCACCATGAACCTTAACACCAACCTCTTCTTCTTCCACGCCTTCCGTTTCGTCACGCTCAAGGATATCATGATTGGTCTCTTGAAAGCATTCATCTTTGGAGCGATTATCGTGATCGTCTCCAGCCGGGAAGGGTTCTTTGCCGAGGGGGGGGCTAAAGGGGTGGGCCGGGCAACAACTCTGGCGGTGGTAATCTCGCTCTTTATGGTTATCGTCGCAGACCTCATAATCACCGCGCTCTTTTACTTTATCTAACGGGCACACCTTAAATGGCAATCTCGGTATTCCTGACCACGGCTCCTTATTCGCGGAAAGAGCGGTACGGCAGGCTTGCTCCCATCGGGTCTACCCTGCCCAGTCTTGGCCTGCTGATGTTGGGAGCATCTTTGCGCCGGGCCGGATTTCGGGTAAGAATAGTAGATGCCACGGCTCAGGGCTTAAGGTATGCCGAAGTTGCGGAAGAAGTAAAAAGGTTTCAGCCTGATTTAATCGGAATAAGCGCTCTGACTCCTTCCATACGAAAGGCGGCAAAGTTATCTTGTCTGCTTAAAAGAATCCACCCATCCGTGCCCATCGTTATGGGCGGTCCCCATTTTACGGCCAGGCCGGAGCAAACCCTGTTGGATTACCCCTGCTTTGATTACGGAATTTTAGGCGAGGGGGAAAACGCGATTATAAACCTGACGGAAGCGCTGGCCGCGAACCGGAAACCTTCCGATGTTCCGGGAGTTGTTTACCGTGACGGTAAAGAAATTATTTTTGGTCCCCCGGCTCAAGTAATATCAGACCTTGATTCTCTTCCCTTTCCGGCCTGGAACCTGCTGGATAATTTTCCCGCTGCTTATCGTCCGGCGATTTTTAAATTCAAAAAACTCCCGTCCACGCAGATCGTCTCAGCCCGTGGGTGCCCGAACAATTGCATCTTCTGCGACAATTCGGTATTCGGTCACCGCACTCGATTTTACGGTCCGGAATACGTATTGGAAATGGCGCAATACCTGAGGAAAAATTTTTTGATTCGCGACCTCATTTTTGAAGACGACCAGTTCCTGATCAAAAAAGACCGGGTGGAGCAGATCTGCCGGGGATTTTCGGCGCGGAAAATGAATCTCTCCTGGAGTTGCAGCGGCCGGGTAGATTCGGTTAACGACCTTTCGTTGCTGAAGTTAATGAAAAAATCCGGGTGCTGGCAGATTAATTACGGGATAGAGTCCGGGGAGGAAAAGATTCTTGAGTTTGCCCAAAAATCAACTTCCGTCGGCCAGATTGAAAAGGCGCTGCGCCTAACCCGTCAGGCCGGAATACAGAGCAAGGGCTATTTTATCTTCGGCCTGCCCGGCGAGACCGAAAAAACAATGGCTAAAACCATAAGGTTTGCCAAACGCCTTCCGTTAAGCGACGTCAGCGTTTTTATGCTTACGCCTTTTCCGGGCTCTAAGATTTACGATATTGCGGAACAGTACGGAACCCTGGAAAAAAATTTTGCCCGGATGAATATTTTGAACGTGGTTTATGTCCCGAACGGTTTAACGAAAGCGAAGTTAATAAAATACCAAAAACGTTTCGCGCTGGAATTTTACCTGCGTCCGCGGATTATGTTGGATTATTTTAACCGATTTATCATAAATTTATGGCATCGTAATTTCCTTTTGTAGGGGCTTGATTCATCAAGCCCGCGGGAGGGGACTTACCCCCCTGACAAGGGGGGCCAAG
The DNA here is from genome assembly GCA_018829455.1 of Candidatus Omnitrophota bacterium. GTDB lineage: Bacteria > Ratteibacteria > UBA8468 > MWAK01 > MWAK01 > JAHJUB01. The sequence continues at coordinate 1,581 of JAHJUB010000102.1, read as the reverse complement.
GGGGGTTAGTTACAGCCCCTCCCCTACCGTAGGACAGGCGTCTCGCCTGTCAAATGTTTCGGGTCGGACCCTCCTTCGCTAAAGCTTCGGCGGGCACGTAAATCCGACCGCTACAAGTCCGCACCGAAGGTGCGCTAATTTATATGGTTGAACCCAAAGTAAACATCATCATAGTCACTTATAATGACCGGCAAAATCTGGAAGTTTGTTTAAGGTCGCTTTTTAACCAGTCGTATCAGAATTACGATATCACCATTTCGGACAATGGCTCAAAAGACCATAGTCTGGAATTTGTAAAGGAAAATTTCCCGGAAGTCAGGTTCATTGAAAATGGTTCCAATTTCGGCTATAGCGAGGGGAACAATATCGGCGTCAGAGCGACGGACGGTGATTACGTGGCGGTGGTAAATAACGACGTGGAATTTGACCGGAATTGGCTGAAAAGTTTGATAGAAGTAATACGAGTAGATGAAAGAATCGGTGCGGTTACTTCCAAAATATTATTTTTTGACGACCGGGAAAAGATAAACTGTCTGGGAAACACAGTCCACTTTACGGGTCTTGTCTTCTGCCGTAAAATCGGAGAATCATCTTCGGAATATAGCGAAGTTCTGGAAGTGCCAGCCACATCCGGCGCCGCCTTCGTTATTTCCCGGAAAGTGATAAATCAATACGGTTTTTTGGACAATAACTTCGGAAATCTTTTCGGCGATGATTACTGGATGTCCATGGAAGACACCGACCTGTCGTGGCGGCTGAGATTAGCCGGTTACAAAATAATGGCCGTGCCCGCGTCGGTTATCTACCATAAATACGATTTGAAATTTACGCCGGATAAACTGTATTATTTAGAATGCGGAAGGTATTTATGGGTCCTTAAAAATTACTCTTTTTCGACCATATTGCTATTGTTGCCATCCTTTTTTCTGACCGAAATGGTCGTCTGGACGTTTGCTTGTTTAAGAGGCTGGGCTTACCTTAAATTGAAGTTTCGGTCTTACGTTTGGCTGCTCAGCAAAAGAAGGGTAATTCGGCAGAGAAGGAAAGAGCAGCAAGCGATAAGAATTATCAGCGATAAAACTATGCTCCGGCAAACGGTCCAGAAGATAGAGCCGAATCCGCTGATACCCCGGAGTAAAATTTTTAAGTTAGCTTTGAATGCCGTCAACCTCAGCTATGTTGTTCTGTTCAAAACAGCCTATTTTTTTTTAGGAAGGAAAATTTAAAAGATTATGAAAAAATTTGTTTTGTTGGTCATTCCCTCGTTAGAAAATGCTTACCATAACCTTAAAGATTTTGTGGCCATTCCGATACCGGTTGGAATTACAACCATAGCCGCGATTCTGGAAATAAAGGGCTATGAAGTAAAAATTATTGATGCCGACGCCGAAAATCTTGCTTTTGAGGAAACGCTGAGCCGTACCGTGTCGGAAAGACCAGATTATGTCGGTTCTACAACGATGACGGCCACCATGGACATAACAAACCGATTCTATTCCCGTTTAAAAAAACATCTGCCGGAGGTTGTAATTATTACCGGCGGACCTCACGTGTCTGCTCTTCCCGGGGAAACCCTGGAAG
>JAHJUB010000101.1 GCA_018829455.1 Candidatus Omnitrophota bacterium | reverse complement strand
GTTTCGGCCTGGCCGGCCTGGCCCAGCAATTTGACCCGCTGGTAATCTCCCTGGGGATGCTCCTTTCCCGGCCCGGCCTGATACTTTTCCTGGTAATAATTTTCGTCAGCGCCGTCTTCCCGAGGTTCTGGTGTTTTAACCTCTGCCCGCTGGGCGCAATCCTGGAACTGGGAACACGGGTTGGGAAAAAAATCAAAAACCGGCCGGCCGCATTTGACCTTTCCCGACGCCAATTTTTGAGCGCTCTCTTTTTTGGACTCCTGGCCGGCGGCGGATTTAAAATCAGGAAAGGAGAAAAAATAACAGACCGCATCCTGCGTCCGCCGGCCGCCAGTAAGGAAACAGAGTTTACTTCCCTTTGCGTGCGCTGCGGAGAATGTATTAAGGTCTGTCCCAGCAACGGGTTGAAACCGTGCTTTCTGGAAACTGGATTGGAGGGACTGGGCACCCCGCGGCTGATTCCACGCATTGGTCCCTGCGAACTCTGTTTCTTGTGTTATCAAGTCTGCCCAAGCAGCGCCATTAAAAAAACGCGGCTGGGACAGTTCAAGATTGGCGCCGCGGAAATTGACCACAGCCGCTGCCTTGCCTGGGGCCAGGGCAAACTCTGTCTGGTCTGTATGGAGTATTGCCCGGTTGTAGCCATCCGGTCGGACAGCGAAAAGAGGCCAATCGTCAACGAGGCGATTTGTATCGGGTGCGGGACCTGCGAAAAACAATGCCCGGTTTCCGGAGAAGCAGCCATCGTTGTGTTCAACCGGGGCGAAATCCGCGGATAGGGTAAACTAAACCGTACTATAAAGGCCACCGTCGCACTACGGACGCCTCAAACAAAGCGGCTTTGCCGCATCGGCGTCCACGCTATGGCGGCCAAGGGAGGGGAAAAATGTTTGGAATCGGATTTCAGGAGTTGCTGGTTGTCTTCTTAATCGTGCTTCTTGTTTTCGGCGCCAGACGCCTGCCGGAAATCGGACGTTCGCTGGGAAAAACCCTGTCGGAATTCCGTAAGGGTATGAAGGAAGCGGAAAACGAAATCAAGAAAGATGATGAATCAGCCGCCAAAAAGGAATGACTGGGATTTCATCCGGCACCTGGAAGAGCTGCGGCGCCGAATCTTCAGTTCGTTCTTAATCTGGCTTTCCGCCAGCATCCTGGCGTACTGGGTAGTTTCCCGTTATTTCCTGAAGATTCTGCTCTATCCTTTAAAGGGCAAGGTGGAGCAGTTGGTCTACCTCACGCCGGTTGAGCCGTTCTTCACGCTGATAAAACTGGCGCTGGCGGCCGGTTTACTGCTCTCCCTGCCCCTGCTCCTTTACCAGGCCTGGTCTTTTTTGCGGCCCGGCCTTCATCCTCCAGAGCGCAAGCCGGTCCTTGGTTTTATCACTTCTTTCTTTTTTCTCTTTTACGGCGGCTGCGCTTTCGGTTATTTTGTGGTTCTGCCGCCGGGGCTCAAATTTCTCCTCTCGGTGGCGCCGCCCGGATTACAGCCCTTTCTCTCTTTCAATTCATACCTTACTTTTCTGTTAATATTTATCCTTGGTTTCGGCCTGGTTTTTACCCTGCCGGACGTGATTTTACTTCTGGGACGGTTAGGCATTGTCCGCTCGCAGTTTTTGCGAAGACAGCGCCGAATTTTCATAATCCTCGCTTTTGTAATCGCCGCCGTCATCACCCCATCCCCGGATGCCTTCACCCAAACCCTGATGGCGCTGCCGTTGGTTCTGCTCTATGAGATTTCCATCGTTTTAGTTACCCTTTCTGAGAAGAGAAGGGACAAGAGAACGGCGTCTGAAGAGACGCCGTAATTAAACATATTCCCCGGGTAAAGCATCTAATACTAAAAAGGTAACGCCCGGGTTTATCAAATGGAGGGTGATATGGGAAAGAAAATTTTGGCCGGATTAGTGTTAGGGTGTTTTTTGTTCGGCGGTGTAACCGCGTCTCTCCTCGCCAGGGAAAAGAATGACCCCGGGCGGGCAAAAATAGCCGAGCTCCGCGAGCAAATCAGCCTCCTGAACCTGGTCAACGGGCTCTATCTGACCAGGGCACAGATAAAGGAGATTTTGCCCAGAATAAACGCGGCGCTCAAAATTAAGGAAGAAGCCGAAAAGGAGTACAAAAAAGTTCAACCGGACGCGGAAAAAGCTTTCCGGGCTCTGAAAAAAGAGTTGGAACAGAATCAGGATGCCTCGCCGGAGGTCAAGAAGTGGGCCGGCAGCCTGAATGAAAATATCAAGAAAAAAGTTGAGGGCACAGCGGAGAGAATGGCGGTGTTTGAGAATGAAATTGAAAGCATCCTCACCGAAAAACAGCGTTATCTGGTCAGTGAGTTTATTCCCTGCCTTTTGCCCAGGGCAACAACCACCAATCCGGTGCGTATCGGCCAGGCAAAGGGCGACACCGCCGAGGCGGAAAAACTGCTTACCCGCTTAAGGGAACTCCCGCCGGACCGCTACGAAGAGAACAAGAGCAAGGTTGCCGAAAGGATAATAGACAAATACGAGGAGAAGGTCTCGGTGCTGGGTCCGGAGGAAAAAGAAATCTTTCGGGAAGAAACCCTGAAACTTTTTAGCCAGGCGCGCAGTTTGCCGGAGGTAGATTTCCAGGTTCAGAAACAGGAACTGGCGAAGCAGATTACTCCGGATATTCACCGGAAGGAAACCGGCCGCCGGAAAGGACAGTTAGGCAAGGCAGGCCGGTTTTTTCTGAACGAAAACATGGCGCAAATCCTCAAAAACCGCCTGAATTTACTGTAATCTTTTTAAGTATGGACAGGCGAGAATTTCTGAAGTGGTCTGCGTCGGCTCTGGCCGCCGGGCTGCTCTGGGGTAACCTGGATAAACAACTGCTCTGGCCATCTAACTCCAACCAGGAAGCCCGGTACTATACCCGGCTGGAGTCCGACCGCGTCAAGTGTCTTCTCTGCCCCCGCGCCTGCGTAATTTCCGGCGGTGCCCGCGGCTTCTGCCGAACCAGGGAAAACCAGGGCGGCGCCCTCTATTCCCTCACCTACGGAAAGGTGTGCTCTTTCCACACCGACCCGATTGAAAAACTTCCGCTCTTCCACTTCCTGCCGGGCGCCAAAACCTTTTCTCTGGCCGGAGCCGGCTGTAATCTTACCTGCCTCTATTGTCAGAACTGGCAAATATCCCAGGCCCGGCCGGAAGACGTAAAGACCTTCAACCTCACTCCCCTGGAACTGGTAAAGAAGGCCGCGGCCGAAGGTTGCCGCATCATCGCTTTCACCTATACGGAACCGATCGTCTCCTACGAATATGTTCTGGATACCGCCAAAACGGCCCGGAAATATAATCTGCACACGGTCATCCACACCGCCGGCTTCATCAACCCGGAACCCCTGAAGGAACTGGCGCCTTACCTGAGCGCGGTCAACGTGGACTTAAAAGGTTTTTCCGACCAGTTCTACCAGAAGGTCTGCTCCGGAAGCCTTCCGGAGGTCTTAACCACCCTGCTGGTGCTTCGAAAAAACAAGGTCTGGGTTGAGGTGACCAATCTGGTCATACCCACCCTGAACGATAGCCCCGAAGAGATAAGCGGCCTCTGCCGGTGGGTAAAACAGAATCTGGGCAGCAGCACGCCGGTCCACTTCTCCCGCTTCTGGCCCTCTTATCAACTTACCAACCTTCCGGCTACGCCCATCTCCACGATGGATCGAATCGGAAAGAGCGCCAGAGGAGAGTGGCTTAAGTACGTCTACCTGGGTAATATTCCCGGTCACCAGGGAGAAGATACGATTTGCCCGAAATGCAAAAATACGCTCCTGAGCCGGGTAAGTTATCAGGTAGTTGCAAACCACCTCAAGAACGGAGCGTGCGGTTTTTGCGGAGAAAAGATACCGGGCATCTGGTAGCGTAACAGGTTTATTCAGGCAGGGTTTTTTCATCCAAAGTTACACCCATTCGATCCTGACCTTGTCCGTCAAACCCAAATCTTGAATAATCTGCAAGATTTCCGATTCAAATGTTTTGGTAGTATCGTTCTCTACTGTAACTGTAAATTCGATGCCTATTTGTAGGTTGATTCCTGACCGCAATTTAGGGAGTATCCTCGTTCCCAACCGGTTCCAAAGTTCCGGTGGCACACTGCCCACGAGACGGAAAATCCTGATTTTTACGGCCGGCGTTGGTTCCGGTTCCGGCGTTAGTTCCGGTTCGGTCTCCGGACCAGGCTGAGAC
>JAHJUB010000240.1 GCA_018829455.1 Candidatus Omnitrophota bacterium | reverse complement strand
TCTAATGATTTCTGCAAGAAGATTGGAGCATCTTTATTTAAAGATTGATCATCAATCCTGAATGAAGTAATTACAACAGGCGGAGGGTAAGGATTTGCAATTATATCTTTTGGATGGAAGCGATTAAAACCATTTACACCACCAAAGTATAAAACTCCTCCTTTTCCGCGGAAAAATGCACCTGTGTTAAATTCATCAGCTTGAAGACCATCTGCAGAACAATAGTTTCTGAATTTCCCAGTTCGAGGATTAAACTTCGATAAACCTTTATTTGTGCTAATCCAAAAACAGCCTGCGTCATCTTCAAGAAGCCCGTATGTAAAATTATTTGAAAGACCGTCGATCTCTTTAAATGAAGTAAATTGTTCAGTCCCGCTATCGAATTTATTTATGCCGCCACCTAAAGTACATATCCACAATGTTCCTTCCTTATCTTCATGAATCATACGAACATCGTTGTAACTAAGACTTTTAGAATCTACAGGATCATGCCAATATCTTCTAAACCGGTTAGCAGCTTTATTAAATTTACAAAGTCCACCCTTCGAAGTTCCTATCCAAAGGTTATCAAATTTATCTTCAAGAATAGTCCAAATACTCCCCTCAGCAATGCTCGTTGAATCTTTAGGATCATATAAAAAATTTTCCCATTTATTTGTTTTTTGATTAAAGGATGATAACCCACCCCAACGTGTACCTATCCATAGCAAACCTGATTTATCTTCATAAATTGAAGTAACACTATTATCTCTTAAACTATTTTTATTTCGCGGATCGTGTTTGTAATGAGTGAATCGTTTCGTTATTGGATCATATCTATTCAATCCATTTCGTTCTGCTCCAATCCAAATAATTCCATTTCGGTCTTCATATATTTTCCAAACATCATTACCGCTTAAACTATTCTGACTTTTCGGATCGTTGAGAAGAAAAGAAAATTTCCCGCTATTTAAATTTAATTTGGAAATCCCTCCACCTAACGTACCAACCCAAACTATTCCTTGTCGGTCTTCACAAATAGATAATACAAAATTATTGTTCAGACTATTTGGTTCAAAAGGATTATGTGTAAAATGTTGAAACCGATGTTTAAGACGAGAGTACTTGCAGATTCCGGCTCCCCATGTAGAAATCCATATCGTTCCAAATCTATCTTCAAAAGCAACCGCAGCATTGTTGTTACTTAAGCTCTCAGAATCACGCGGGTTGTTTTTGTAATTAAAAAATGTTGAATTAGATTTGTCCAAAATGTTAATTCCGCCGCCCTCTGTTCCGATCCATAAAGTGCGTTCAGTATCTTCGAAAATGCTATTCACAATATTACTGCTTAAACTATAAGAATTGTTTGGGTCATAAAGGAATCTCCGGAATTTGTTTGTTGACCTATCAAAACGATTTAAGCCGCCGCCTCGTGTGCCTATCCATATCGAACCACTCTTATCTTCATAGATAGATAAAATAAGATTGTTGCTAAGACTGAATTTGTCTTTTTGATTGTTATAATACCGTGTGAATGTTTGACTTTGATGATCAAATCGGTTTAATCCATCAGTTGTACCAATCCACAAAGTTCCACTCCTATCTTTGTAAGTGTAGATAACTGTGTTACTGCTTATACTATTAGGATCATTTGGATTGTGTCTGAAATGAGAAAATTTGCCGGTTTCCCGATTCAATAGATCAAGTCCATTATCGGTTGCAACCCACAAATTTCCGTTGTTATCTTCAGTAACCCACCCACATGTATTGTGGCTCAAACTATTTGGGTCTTCAGGGGAATGTTTATAATGTTTGAAATTACCAGTGTAAGGATTGAATTCGTTCAAGCCCCCGCCAATTGTTGTTATCCAAATTATTCCAAACCGGTCAACGGTTAACGTGCGGATGAAGTTAGTTGAAAGTGAATTTGGGTTAGATGGATCATGCTTGTAAACCTTAAAAGAATAACCATCATAACAGTTTAGTCCATCAATAGTTCCGAACCAGAGAAAACCGATACTATCCTTACAAATTGAAGTAACAGTTGGATGTGAGAGACCACTTGCCGTAGAGATGCGTTCAAAACGAATATTTTTTATTTGGGCAAAATTTGAAGAGAGAAAAATTGTAAGAATACACGCTATAGCTTTAATTAAATTCATTAGTATAGAAAGATCGAGAATATATTTCGTAATATAGATTGGCTAACTACCCCCGGGAAGATATTGAACGCCGACTTGGTCATAAAAATCCTTAAAACGATTTATTTACACAGCAATATACTATTCAGTAAATTAGGTGTAAAGATGAGCAAACTTAAAATTGTTAAAACCTAACCAAACATATTTGAAATTTTTTTGTAGGGCGAATCGTAAGACTGCAATTTACTACGCATAGATTCGCCCAATATCATCCCCGACAATTTGGGGCAAGTTTTGCTTGATAATAAAGGTTTTTATTTGCCACGAAGACACAAAGACTTAAAGAAACACTAATATAATTTACTTTTTGGTCACCACCGATAGGAGTGAGTTTCTTTAACAATTCTTAGACCGTCACCAGACAGATTTTAAGTATTTTTATAGAGATTTTCTCTATGAATGATCGAATAAAAAACTAAAAAAGTCTTTTGCTATTTCAATTGATAAAAAGGTTATCCAAATATTAAAGTTAATTTTCATGTAATTATTTCTTTATAAACTTTATGAACCTTAAGAACTTTACTACTTACTTACCAGCTCCCGCTTGCACCTCCACCGCCAAACGAACCGCCTCTGTGATATTCCATCCCTTACGGCTGGATCTTCTGATCATTGGAAGTATGATAAACATTATCAAAAGGAAAATTATGAAAGGTAACAGACTAAATTCCGGTGAAGTCAATTCATCTTCAGCTTGATATTCGCCTGAAATAGCATCCTGCAAAGTTTTGATCCCTGCAGAAATTCCTTCATAATAATTTTCACTTTTGAAATACGGGGCAATAATATTTCTTATTATCG
>JAHJUB010000200.1 GCA_018829455.1 Candidatus Omnitrophota bacterium | reverse complement strand
GGCCCGGACGGAGAAAGTGGGCAAGGTGTACCGCGCCATGAGGACGTACGATGGGCTTGTCACCGCTAGGGTTCTGGGCATCTCTCTGGTATTTGACGCAAGTTGGATCGTCGTTCGCTACTTGATTGCTCTGGCACTGGGTGTTCGTCTTTCCGTCTGGTATTTCCTACTTTTCATCCCGATCATCTCGCTTGTAACTCTGGTGCCTATCTCCTTCAGTGGGCTGGGAGTGCGGGAGGGAGCGTATGTCTACCTGTTCTCTCAAGTGGGCGTTGAAGCTCCGACCGCCATCTCTATGTCTTTGGCCTTCTATGGGCTTCGGCTGGTGGGGGGGATCATCGGAGGCGTGATCTACGCCCTCGGTACCCGAACCTATTTCGGTCGGGCAGAGGAGTAGACGGGAAGGAAGACTTCGGGAGTCTGGTAAAACTTGAATTGGAGCGAGGAGTTACAGGTGGAGAGCAACATGCAACGTAAGGTGATGATCATTGGATTAGACGGAGCGACGTGGGACGTCCTGCGCCCGTGGGTAGCCGACGGTACGCTGCCGACCCTTGGACGCCTGATGCGAGACGGGGCGCACGGGAATCTGATTACTAGCATCCCTCCCGTGTCAGCTTCCGCCTGGGTCTCATTTGCGACTGGCAAGAATCCGGGCAAGCATGGTATTGTGGATTTCGTATTCCCGAAAGAGGATGGGTACCAGGTCTTGGTATCCAACGTCAGCTATCGGGCTTCCAAAGCACTCTGGAACATCATCAACGAGGCGGGCGGCAAGGTCGGGATTGTGAGTGTTCCCATGACCTATCCGCCTGAGCACGTAGATGGGTTCGTCATAAGCTCTTTCATGGCTCCCAGTCAGGAGAGCCAGTACACCTATCCTGATGAGATCAAGGATGAGTTGAGGGAAAACGTTGGGGAGTTCCCTCTAATCATGTTCGAGGGGCATCGTGCCGGGAGGTCGGATCTCTTCGTCGAGGACATGCGGCGTTTCGACATCAAGCGCGCCAAGGCAGTGCGCTACCTGGCGGAGAACAAAGAGTGGGATTTCTTCTGTTTTGTCTTCGAGACGATAGATACCCTTCAGCACGAGCTGTGGCACTTGATGGACCCATCGCATCCGCGACATGATCCTGCCAAGGCAGCGGAAGTGAAGGATGCCATCAAGGGTTTCTACCAGGACATTGATAAGGCTCTGGGCGAGATCGTCGAAGCGGCGGGGGAAGATTCTCTGGTGATGATCATGTCCGACCATGGATTCGGAGCTTTCCATCGTTTCTTCCACGTCAACAATTGGCTTTGCGAGCTGGGTTTGATGAAGCTGAAACGCACGCCGCTCAGCCTCTTCAAGCATGCCCTCTTCCGCCTGGGCTACACTCCGATGAACGTGCTAAGGGTCGTCTCGGCGCTGAAGCTCAGCAACCTGCGCAAGAGAGTGAAGCGTGGACGGGGGCGGGGTCTTCTTCGAAAGTTGTTCCTATCCTTCGAGGATGTAGACTGGAGTCGGACGCAAGCTTTCGTGGTGGGTAACTTTGGCCAGCTCTACATAAATATAACAGGCAAGCGTCCACAGGGATGCGTGCAGCCGGGGGAAGAATACGAAGCCCTGCGCGACCGGATTGTCCGCGAAGCGTTGGCGCTGGTTGATCCAGACACTGGCGAGCATGTGATCAAGTATGCCTACAAGAGAGAGGAGATCTACACGGGAGACCGCCTTGGTAAGATGCCCGACATAATCCTACACACTGATCGCTCGAGATATGTCTCTTTTGGGCACGCCGATTTCGGATCAAATCGGATTATCGAGCCCAGCTACGGTCAGACTGGTCACCACAACATGACCGGTATCCTGGGGCTACACGGCAAGGGTGTGGATCCAAGCAAGGTTGTTGAAGGAGCACGCATCATTGACGTGGCTCCTACCGCTCTTTATGCCATGGGCATACCAATCCCTGATGATATGGATGGGCGAGTGCTCGAAGAGGCATTCACATCGGAGTATCGGGCCCTTCACCAGCCGGCTTACACCGATTCTTCATCTGCCCGGGAGCGAGAGAGTGAGGACTATCAAAGTGAGGATGAAGAGAAGGTTATGGAGCGATTGAGAGGGCTGGGATACATCGCGTGAGGTGCAATTGAATGGGTGATTGCGAGAAGCAAATTGACATATCTGTCGTGATTCCGGTGTACAATGAGGAGAGCAATCTCCTGGAACTTCACCGGCAACTCAACGATGTCCTGAGTAATATGGGACGCAGCTACGAAATTATCGCCGTGGATGATGGCAGCAGCGACGATAGCTTTGAGGTCTTGCGCAGACTCCATGGGCAGGATGAACACCTGGTGGCGGTGCGATTTCGTCGCAACTTCGGGCAGACCGCGGCTTTCTCCGCAGGTTTCGATCTGGCCCGTGGCCAAATCGTCATTACGATGGACGCCGATTTGCAGAATGATCCCGTTGACATTCCTCACCTGATTGAGATGATGGAAGAGGGCTACGACGTTGTGAGTGGCTGGCGCAAGGACCGCAAGGACCCCTTTGTCAGTCGCCGGTTGCCTTCTATCATGGCCAATCGGCTGATCTCCTTTGTGACGGGCGTGAAGCTTCATGACTATGGTTGCTCTTTGAAAGCCTATCGGGGAGACGTGGTGAAGAACCTTCATCTCTACGGGGAGATGCACCGCTTCATTCCAGCGCTGGCCAACTGGATGGGCGTGAGTGTTACGGAGATTGCAGTTCGTCATCATCCCAGAAGACACGGCAAATCGAAGTACGGCATCTCTCGCACGCTGAAGGTGATTCTCGATTTGCTGACGGTGCGGTTCTTACTGAGTTTCTCTGCCCGGCCTATGCAGCTCTTTGGTCTTCTGGGCATGGGATCCTTTGGAGTTGGATTCCTGATCGGGCTCTATCTTACGGTGCTCAAGGTCATCTATGGACAGAGTATCAGCAATCGCCCGTTGCTTCTGTTGGGGGTGTTGATGCTCGTGGCTGGGATACAGCTAACCACGATGGGCCTGCTGGCTGAGCTAATCGTGCGTACGTATCATGAGACTCAGGACAAAGCAATCTATGTGATACGTGAGGTCCTGGACTAACCGAGGAAGTGAGGCACTGGGAATGAACCGTGTACTGGTAATTGGCGTGGACGGGGCTACAATGGACCTGATCCGGCCCTGGGCAGCGGAAGGGAAATTGCCCATTCTGAAGGCCCTGATGAGTGGGGGTGTCAGTGGTGAACTGGAATCCACTCTCCCGCCAGTGACCTCCCCTGCCTGGCCTACTTTTTCTACGGGCAAGAATCCCGGCAAGCATGGGGTCTTCGACTTCATCGTAAACAGTCAGGATGGATTTGGACTGGTCAACGCTTCGTCCATTGACGGGCGTACGCTTTGGGGATTGCTATCTGACCATGGGGCACGAGTTGGTGTTGTGGGGGTTCCTGTGACCTATCCCCCCATGGCGGTGAACGGGTACATGATAACGGGTCTTCTCTCGCCTAAAGGGGTAGAGATCAGTTACCCGCCGGGCTTGCTGAGTCGCTACGAACGGGTTCTAGGGCCGTATCGTGTTGCGCCGAGCATAGGGTACAGACGCGGTAACGAGGGAGCCTTTCTGGCTGATCTAAGGGACTTGACGAGGCAGCGCGGCGACTATGCTGTCAGACTCATGCAAGATGAGCCCTGGGATTTCATGATGGTGCATTTTCTGGCCACGGACATCGTGCAG
>JAHJUB010000100.1 GCA_018829455.1 Candidatus Omnitrophota bacterium | reverse complement strand
CAGCGTTTCGCAATTGAGCAGAAAAACTGAGATAATCAAACCCTTTTTTATAGGACCGACATTTCATGTTGGATGCTTTTTCCAGAAGTTGATACACCCTGGCGAATTCAGGGTTATAAAGAATTAAATCGGCAACCTTTTTCTTCCATTCTTCCGGCGTCTTTTCCCAACCACCTTCTACGATGCCATTATAGGGCATATATTCAAATTCCTTGCGGTATTTCTGGACAAGGTCGCCTATGAGTTTGGATGCTTCTTTATATACCAATGCCCCGTTTTCGCTGTCCGGAATTTCCGGAAGGTTGAGTTCTTCAATGGCGGTGGGAATGCCGGCCTGTTTCAGTTTCTGAAGTTCTGCGTCCAGGAGTGAAGCAAAAAGCATGGTTGACAGGAATAACGCAAAAACCAATGTACCCAAAAACGCAATTATTGCTTTATTCATTTATACCTCCGGGTCCATCGAAGTTTTCTTCTTTTGGCAGGGATTTTTCGGATAAGGAAAGAATTTTTAGGCAAAGCACAACCCATTCCTTATCCATTACGGTTATTTTACCACATTTTGAAGGATGAGTTTGTTGTAACGAAAAGAAGCGACCCTAAAAGGGTCGCACTACGTAAAGACGGGAGGGGACAGAGCCCCTCCCCTACCTTTATGCGGGAATGACGACAACTATGTTCCGGAGGAAAGGCGGCTGGCCAGGAAGGCGGGTAGATCGGCGTCAATAATCTTCCGCTGGGTCAAGCGAAAGTCATAACTGACGCGGCGGATAGCAACGGTCTTCGCGTCCGGGTCGAAGACGCAGTAAGCTGCCCGCGGGTCTCCGTCCCGGGGCTGGCCCACCGAACCAACGTTGATTAGGTACCTGCTCCCCGGTTCTAATTTCACTTCTTTGTCAATCGGCAGGGAAGAAAATCGGTCATCTTTCAAACAATATACTCCGGGTGCGTGGGTATGGCCGAAAAAACAGACCTGGCCGTCCCCCAGGTAACGCAGGTTCGCCTCCAAATCTTCATCGCTATTGAGATAATGCCATTTTTCCGGTTCCATAAGGTTGGAATGAAGCAGGATTATATTCCCCTGAGTTTTCGTCAGGGGAAAAGCGCGAATCTGCTCCCAATCCTCCCCAAAGATATGTTCGGTTGTCCAAAAAACCGCTTTCCGCGCCTCAGGGTTGAAGACCGCGGTCATACCCGGATGCAAGACCGCGGTTTCATGATTACCCATCACGGTAAGAGGACTGTAATGGCGCATAGCCTGGAGACACTCGGACGGATTGGGGCCGTAGCCGATAATGTCGCCCAGGCAATAAGTAATTTCGCCTTCTTTCTCGGCGGCCAGAAGGACGCTGGTAAGCGCTTCAATGTTGGCGTGGATGTCGGAGAGGATAATTTGTTTCATGTGGAAAAGCGGGAGGGGATGTAACCCCTCCCCTACCTTTACTACATTTTTTGGTGTGGTATCAGTTTTTAATATGGCGCCGAAATAGGTAAGCATCCGTTCGGTGTGGTCCCGGCTCAACGCGGGTTCAATAATGGTGGCGCTTCCTTTAGCTAACAGACCGGCTAAAAGCAGGCAACTCTTGACCTGGGCGCTCGCCATCGGCATGCGGTAACTGATTCCGAAAAGAGAACCGCCGGTGATGGCCAGGGGCGGAAAATCTCCTTCGCGTGCGGAAATTTTGGCGCCCATCTGTCGCAAGGGTTCAACGACCCGGCGCATCGGTCGATTCCGCAGCGAATCGTCTCCGGTCAGCCGGGTGGTAAAAGGAAGACCGGCCGCGATTCCGGAAAGGAGCCGCATCGTGGTGCCGGAATTTCCGCAGTCAATCACAGGGTGCGCTTCCCGAAATCCGGCTGGCCCCCTGCCGTTGACGCTAACCCGGCTGCCCTCTTTCTTCAGTTCTACGCCAAGGGAAAGAAGCGCCTGAAAAGTGCTGCGGCAGTCCTCGCCCTCCTGGAGGCCGTCAATCATGGAGACGCCTTCCGCCAGGCTGGAAATAAGGAGAGCCCGGTGCGAAATAGATTTGTCGCCGGGCAGGTCTATTTCGCCTTTTAAGCGGCGGGCCGAATGGATAGTTAGGGTCGCACTACGAAAGAAACAGGCGGGACGCCTGTCCTACTTCGGATTGCCGCGCACACTACGCTCGCAATGACAACGCGGCGTCCATCGTCTGGATGGAAACCATCAATTTATTAAAATCTTCAAAGTTGAGAGACTGAAAACCGTCTGAAAGGGCCGCCTCCGGTTTTGGGTGCACTTCAATCATTATGCCGTTACTGCCGGACGCCAGAGCGGCCTTGGACATCGGCGCAATCAGGCTGCGCCGTCCGGTGCCGTGGCTGGGGTCAACTATAATCGGCAAATGGCTCAATTCCTTCACCAGCGGAATGGCGGACAGGTCCAGCGTAAACCGGGTTGCCTCCTCAAAGGTGCGGATGCCGCGCTCGCAGAGAATAACGTTGTAATTTCCCTGGGATAGAATGTACTCGGCGGACATTAAAAATTCCTCAATTTTAGCAGACATTCCCCTTTTCAGGAGAATCGGTTTCTTAGTGCGGCCCAGTTCTTTCAACAGGTCAAAATTCTGCATATTGCGGGCGCCCACCTGGATAATGTCGGCATACCGGGAGACCAGTTCCGTCTGCCTGGGGTCCATCACTTCGGTTACGGTGGGCATCTTCAATTCCCGGCCGATTTCAGCCAGATACTTCAAACCCTCCTCGCCCAGACCCTGAAAGGAATAAGGCGAGGTGCGGGGCTTAAAGGCGCCGCCCCGTAATATCCTGGCGCCGGCCTTCCGCACCGCCTGCGCGGTCTGATAAAGTTGTTCCCGATTTTCAATAGAGCAGGGTCCGGCCATCACTACAAAGGAATTTCCGCCAATGTCAACGTCGCCCACTCTGACTACCGTATCTTCTTTTTTGAAATCACGACTGACCAGTTTATACGGTTTAGAGATGGGCGTCACCGACTCCACGATGAACATCGCCTCAAAAACCTCGCGGCGCAAAATGGCGTTTTCACCGATGACGCCGATTACGATGCGCTCCTTTCCCGGGGAGACGTGCGGGGTGAAACCCAATTCCTTAATCTTGTTTAATATTTCCTGGACACCCGCCTGGGTTGTCCCGGGCCTCAGAGTTAAAATCATTTGCTCTCCTCCTTTTCAGAAAGACCTGTAATTGCTTTGTAGATTATCAAGATTACAATTAAAACCGATAGGGAATTCAAAATCCGGGGATGGCCGGAGAAGAAAGACGGCAGCGGAAGATTAAACAGAAAAACCCTCCAGGCCAGAAAAATCAACAGGAAATGGAGACACTGGTCAATTACGTTGAGCATCTTCTTGTTGATTTCCGGCCGTCTCTTTTGCAGCCGGATTTTAGACTTATCAACCGCAAGATGCGAAATCGCCAGAACCGTCACAACCGCAATTGCTTTTCCGCTCCGGTACGGAAGAAATAACAGGAAAGCGAAGAACCAGAGCAGGAATATATGAAATAGGAAATAGGAGTTATTTTTACGCTTCCGGTAAACAAACCTCTTTGACTGACAAAGATAATCGGCGCAGACGTGGCTGAAGAGAAGCAGGTAGAGCGAAAGCATCTGGCAAATAGGCAATTTAATTGTTGAGCAACCCCTAAGGCTCATCCGCAACCGGGTAAGAACCCAAAATTTTCAAAAAGAGGCAGAGTTTTTCCAGTTCAGTCAGAGCCGTCTTTACCGCCGCATCCTCACGGTAACCCAGGAAATCCACGAAAAATACGTATTCCCAGGCACGGCGCTTGGTGGGCCGGGACTCAATCTTAGTCAGGTTCAATCCATTCTGCCGAAAAGGAATCAGCATGTCGTGAAGAGCGCCGACCCGGTCCTTGACGGAAAAAAGAACGCTGGTGCGGTCCCGGCCGCTCTTCTCTGCATAATGACGGCCGATAACCAGAAAACGGGTGAAATTACGGCTGTGGTCCTGGATATCCCGCTCCAGGATTGGAACCGCATAAAGCATTGAGGCAACCTCAGAAGCGATGGCAGCCGCATCCTTCTTTTTTGCCGCAATCCGGGCGGCTTCGGCGGTGCTGTCAGCTTCGTGCAGCGTTACGCCGGAAAGATGTTCCTCCAGCCAGTTCTGGCACTGCGCCAGGGGCTGAGGGTGGGAATAGACATCTTTAATCTCCTTCCGGGAACTGTAACTGAGCAGGTGGTGCCGAATTGGAAGCAGTACTTCATTCACAATCTTCAGGTCGGAATCAAGAAACATGTCCAGGGTGTGATTCACCACGCCTTCGTTTGAATTTTCCACCGGCACCAAGCCGTAATCGGCCTGCCCCTTTTCCACGCAACTGAATACGGAACTAATGACTTTCTGAGAAATGTACTGCGCCTGACTGCCGAAGGTCTTAATGGCCGCCTGGTGAGTAAAAGTAGCCTCCGGTCCGAAATACGCAATGCGCAAAGGAAATTCCAGAAAACGGCAGGAACTGAAAATCTCCTGGAAGATGGCGGAAACCGCATCCCCGGAGAGCCGGCTCTTGTTCTCATTTTTGAGCCGGTCCAGAATCTTTCTTTCCCGGGCCGGGTCGTAAACCGGCTTTCCGTCTTCTTTCTTAATCGCGCCGATTTCAACTATCTCTTCCACCCGCTGCTGAAGCAGGGCTAGGATTTCGCCGTCAATCCGGTCAATCTTCCCGCGAATCTTCTCAATATCTTTTTCTTTACCCATATTATAATGTCATCGGAATAAAGTTTAAGTAATCTTCCATCTTTCCGTTATCTAAACAACAAGATATTATTTTACGGCCTAAAGGGTCTATTTCGGGTGTCAAGAATTTGGGCAGTTCACGCTGGAAAAATTCATACAGAATTTTTGCTCCGGCATCATATCCCTCAGCGCCAACCGCCGGCTGTTTGTCCACCTGGATAAACCATTCGGGAATACGCATTCCTTCAATCTCCATAATAGTGGTCGTATATCCCAATAAAACACAGCGGGCTGGCAGTAATTGACTGCTCTTAAATTTTGCCGCGCCGCGCCGGGCAATATATTCCCGGGAAATCCATTGGGGCATAAAGCCAACCTTCCAGACACCCACATGCTGGTTGGGAAAGAGCAGGTATCGCGTCTGGGGCGTATCCACAATTTGTCTCAATAAAAGGTTAGCGTGATTTACGAATTTGCCGGTAGCAAACGGCCAGTATGAACCCACGCCTTCACTGGTTAAGCCCAGGGTATCGGTAATGCTGGGGTTGGTGTCGCCCCTGGGAGATACAAGCCGCCACAGCCAGGCTAAGGCCGGCGGCAGGATATGGAGAATACCCAAGATACCATAGGTTGGCTCCTCTTTACTGCATGCCGGGGTGCGGATGCCAAAACTGCGAAAATCAACCTCGACCGGGCCATCAACAATATCAGGAACCAACCGGCGGGGAAGAATACATCTTGGGTTGGGACAGGGCTTGCCATTTTCATCCTTGGTATGTTCCCAGATAAGGCAGGTAGCCTTAGGCACCCCGTCGATATTTAAAAAGATCAAGGGCTCCCGGGGATGAATACTCAAACTCTCCAGATGTGGGTCTGTGTTATAATGGGTAATGTGATTTAAACGAACAAACCAGGCCTGTTCCGCATCGGTTACAATTACTTTTTCCGAAGTATCTTCTTGAAACTTAGGAAGTGATAACGCCATATCGTCTGTAACCGGCATTAGCGAACAACCCCGATGAAGTTCAATATAAACCTTCTCTCCGGTCAGCGTATTCGTTCCCACAAGCAACCTTCCGTCGGGTTGGCGGTGGGGATATTCTAACATTTCACTTTTACCTCCGCCGCTTGCTCCCTCATGAAGGATCGTGGTAATATTTTCATAAGGGGTAACTACCCGAACCGTCGATGAATGGAGCGTAAGCCACTTCTCTCTTTCGCCAATTTGCAGGAGCACACCATAAATCCCTTTTTTGGCGCTTGGACCGGGATACAGATTGTAAGAGAAGATTTCGTGTAAGTTATCAATGCGATTATGCACTACAATCTGCTTACCCTGAAAATGAGTGTGGCGAAAGGTCGGGGCTAAATAGATAATGGCTCTCGGCTGAAATCCGTTTAACATCTCTTCCGGAGCAAGTATCCCCTGCAAATCGGCTAAACCTCCGACAAAAAAACCGGCATTGTCCGGGGCAATCAACAAACCATGGTATCCTGTTTCTCGTCCGCCCACCATGATTGGCAATACGGCTAATCTTTGTTTTTGCAGCCACTCAAAGGTCTGCAACCGAACCTGAGCAAACGGACCGCCAAATAACTCTCGGAAATGAACCTTATCCGTTTCTTCTTCATCGCCAATCACCATACAATCCGGGTCTCGCCGGCGCATATATTGTTCGGTATAATTTACGGCCAGGCCATTCTTACATCTGGCTACGGTAGCCTCGACAAATCGACCTCTGCCTTCTACCTCATAAGCGACCTCAAAGAAATCATTATCACCACCGGTAGCCAGGGAAAGTATCTGCTCTCTCTCTTTAAGCACGGTGACCTGCGGAGAAGAGTTCAAAACTTCTTTGACTTTATCGGGTATTTTCCATTCCAGCCATGGTTTAGGGGCTGCCGATTTCCGTTTTTCTTCAGTCATCTTCTTTCCCTTTCCGGCCCAAAAAACCGGCGGCCGTCTCCGCCCGGCGGATAGCTTCTGAGACCGAATCCGCCAGAATCGTAATATGTCCCATTTTCCGGCCTGTTCTGATCTCGTTTTTCCCGTAAAGATGTAAGTTCGCGCCGGTAATTTTCAAAACCCCGGATATTACTGACCGCAAAGTTTTCGGGCAATTTACCCGGTTAGAAAGCAGGCCTTGCTCAGAGTTTAAGTCATCCCCTAAGATATTAACCATTACGGCCGGCGATAATAATTCGGTTGAGCCCAAAGGCAAGCCGCAAATTGCCCTTAGGTGCTGTTCAAATTGAGAAGTATAACAGGCTTCAATGGTGTAGTGTCCGGAATTATGCACCCGCGGGGCAATTTCATTAACCAGGAGCGTTCCGTCTTCAAGCAGAAACATTTCAACCCCGATTACCCCGATTACCGCTAACCCTTCGGCAACTCTTTTAGCGATGTCAGTTGCTTTTTTCTCTGTCTCAGCCGGTATCCGGGCGGGAACAATGGACATATAAAGAATGTTGCGGCGATGGATGTTTTCGGATACCGGGAAGGTTTCGGTCTGGCCATCCCGGCCCCGGGCGCAGATGACGGAAATCTCTTTGGCAAACGGAACGAATTCCTCCCAGATTAAAGAGCGGGGAAAAAAATCAGCCGGAATATCTTCCAGCTCCTTTTTGTCTCTTAAGACTACCTGGCCTTTTCCGTCATAGCCTCCGGTAGCGGTTTTAAGCACCGCCGGCAGCCCGACGTCTAAAAAGGTTTTTTCCAGACCAGAGGTATCTGCCACAGCTTGAAAATCAGCGGTAAGAATGCCGATGCTTTTCAAGAATTCTTTCTCTTTTATTCTGTTTTGCGTTATCCTTAAAACTTTTGAGGAGGGAAAAACAGCGAACCCCTGCTCTTCTAAATATTCAATGGTATCTGCGGGGATATTTTCAAACTCATAGGTTAAAACGTCTGATTTTTTAGCTAAATTCAAGGCTTGAGTCTTGTCGCTAAATTCCGCTACGATCTGTTCATCGCATACCTGAGCGCAGGGACACTCTGGTGTCGGGTCTAACGTAATTACGCGGTACCCCATTTTTTTGGCTTCCTGAGCAAGCATTTTTCCCAACTGCCCCCCTCCGAAGATGCCAATGGTTGAATAAGGATATATCTTTTTATCTTTCATTCTTCTTTAACTGCCTGGCCTTTTTTTTAACTTCGGCAACTAAGCCTTCTTTATAACTTTTGACCCGTTTTTTTATTTCCGGATATTTTATACCTAATATTTGGGCGGCAAAAATACCGGCATTTTTTGCCCCATCTTTACCGATAGCCATTGCAGCAACGGGAACTCCTCCGGGCATCTGGACAATAGATAAAAGCGAGTCCATTCCTTTAAGCGCCCGGGACTCAATCGGAACGCCGATAACCGGAAGGAGAGTGTTTGCGGCCGTCATTCCCGGAAGGTGAGCCGCTCCTCCCGCCCCGGCAATGATTACCGCTAAACCTCGCCTGGCTGCCGAAGAAGCATAATCAGACATCAACTGAGGCGTGCGGTGAGCCGAAACAATATTTATCTCATACGGTATCTTAAATTCCGCCAGAATCCGGGCCGCTTCTTTCATCGTCTCTAAATCCGAATCGCTTCCCATAATAATTCCGACTAAAATATTCTTCTTCATTTGACCTGAGTAATGGTTACGGCTAAGAATTTACACGCCTCCAGACACAACCCGCACGCTTTACACCGCTTCGGGTCAATAGATACTTTCTTCTTTGCGGGCTTAAAAATAATCGCATTGGGTTCCGGACAGGAAAAAATGCACAATTTACACCCCTTACATTTTTCCTGCTCAACCTCTGCGGCGAAATACATATTCTCTCCTTCTATTTTTCAAATGAATATTCCTTCACCTGCTCACCCGCCTTTTTAACCACCTCCATATTTTTTTCTATGAGTTGGGATATTTTAGCGAATTTACTCTTCACAGTGTCATCAAGCGCGGTAGTGGTTGCTGAGGCAACGAATTTTTTCTCGGTAAACCTCTCCGTCAAAGACTCCCGTAAGACCTTTAAGGAAACAATCTTGGTTATCCCCACTAAGGCCCCTAACATCGCCATATTTGCGGAAAGATCTGTCCCGGCTGTATCCATCGATAGAGAAGTAGCCGCAATATAAAAGAGAGTTGCTTTTAAGGCGCGCAGGTTATCCCGGTCTTCGTCGGATAGCTGCAAGGGCTCTTCCGCATTGACGATCAGTATACCTTCGTTTTTTAGCCCGTCAAAAAATGGCATGGTATAGCACTTTCCCAGGGTGATTACGTGAGGATGAAAAATCATAATCACATCAGGATAGACGATTTCGCCCCGCTCGTGAATTTTACTATTTGATACACGCACGTAACTTTCGGCCGGGGCAAGTCTTTTTTCGGCGCCGAAAAAAGGGTTAACGGTACTAAACCGGCCTTCCTTTACCACGGCTCCACTTAAGATATGGGCAGCGGTTACCACTCCCTGTCCTCCCAAACCGGACATTCTAATGGCTAAATTATCCTGTTTCATTTACTCTCTTCTCCAATCTTTCGACAAATTCCTTTGCTTTGGGACTGAAATATTCCCTTACGGGATAAGAACCGTCTTTTTCCTTTTCTTTTGCTCTTTTTATTGATTCTGACGGCTTGAATTTGTAGTTCGTGGGACAGGGACAATAAATCTGAATATAGCTTGGACCTAATTCTCTGGCAATAAGAATTGCCTGTCTGACCATTTTCCCCAGACGTTTAGGATTAGACGGGGTTACCACTGCCGTATAAACACAACCTGCGTCCCGGGCAATCTCGGGCAGAGGAATCTTGGGGAACTTCTTTCCGGTAGGCGCCATATTAAGCACCGTTCCTTCACAAGACATTCCGCTTTCCTGTCCGCCGGTATTGGCGTAGGCTTCGTTATCAAACATTATGGTGGTAAATTTTTCACCCCTGAGCCAGGAATGCATTGTTGTGCCTAAGCCAATATCGCCAACGCCACCGTCTCCGGCCATTACCACCACATCCTTTGTCCTCCCGGGGAACCGTATCTCTAAAGCACGCTTTAAGCCCGTAGCCACCGCATTCTGATTGCCAAAAATGGAGTGTATGTTGTGAATGGCCACCTGGGCTTCGGCCAGACTATTGCAGCCGGTGGTTCCCACAATTACGGTGTCTTCGGGGTCAGGCAGGGATGCTAAAATAAATCTCAGGGAAAGAGCCAGCCCGCAGCCGGCGCAAAGAGGGTGTTCTTCAATCAATTCCTTAAAAGTTCCTAATTCACTAACGCTAAATCCCTTGCCATAAGAGCCGTTGTTAACTAAATCCCGATAATCCTCAGGCATTATCTCTTCAAATCCGGGTGAGATTTTAATTATATCCACGCTCATTTAAGACCACCTCCTATTTATTTGCCAGTAAAAACCGCTGTTTCTTTATCTCATCCAGTATCAGTTCCGGGGGCATTGTCATTCCGCCAAATACCCTGGGAGCGCCAACCACTCTGGAATTGTCTTCAATAACCGAGGAAACTTCTCTTGCCAGCCAGCCGATGATGTTAAATTCAGGAATAATAATCACTTTTGCTTTACGGGTAATTGTCTTAATTTCCTGGCAAGGGAACGGCCTTAATACCTTGACCTTCACCAGCCCTACGCTTATCCCCTCTCTGTTAGCTCTTATGATGGCCTCCCTGGATTGAGACACGGCTGTACCCGAAGCAATAATCAGGATATCGGCATCTTCGTTTTCGGTTTCCAGCAGACCACCTAAATATTTGTTGATATGTTTTCTTGCTCTTTCACCGGCCGCACGCACCTCTTGCTGCCAGGAGGCATGAGCGGCATAACTTATAAAATTACTCTTCATCACAAAAGGGTCACGCATCTGCCTTACCGGAGGAGTCTCCATATCCATTACTGGCATTGGCGACTTGTAAGGGTCATAGGGAGGGAGTTTGATGTCTTCCGGCGGTATTTCTACGAGTTCCCTGGTATGGGTAATGAAGAAACCGTCGGCAAATACTCCGATGGGCAAATGAACATCAGGTTCTTCGGCAATAATAAATGCTTTAAGGAGCATATCAAAAAGGTCCTGGGCGGTTTCTACGTGAAAGATGAGCATTCCGGTATCCAGCATAAACCCGATCTCAATGGTATCCGGCTGAATAGTCAAGGGAGAATTTATCCCCCGGCAGAAAAAAGCGCAGACAATAGGCAGCCTTGCCCCGGCCCAGGTCGGAAACATCTCAAAGGCGCGCAGTGTACCCGGTCCCCCGGTCGCGGTAAAAACCCGCACCCCGCCCATAGAAGCGCCGGCAACCGCTGACATTACCCCCAACTCATCTTCTCCCCGGTAATAGTCTTTAAGATACCCCTGGGCATAGATGT
>JAHJUB010000196.1 GCA_018829455.1 Candidatus Omnitrophota bacterium | reverse complement strand
TATCTCCAGAAACTTCTGGCAATTCTTTAATTTTCCATGTAATATTTCTTCCTTTTATTTCTTCATTTATACCTTTAATTGTATTCTTGACAACCTGAGACAAGTTAACCTTATTTTTTACCATTTTAAAACGCCCAACACGGGAAAACGTCAGAAGGTCGTCAATAAGATTTCCCATTCTTTTTGCTGAGTCGGAAATAAGACCTATATATCTTCGACTTTTTTCATCAAGATTTGATGATGCACTTTTCTGCAGGAGTTCCACAAATCCTGAAATATGGCGCAGTGGTGCGCGCAGATCATGGGATACAGAGTAGCTGAAGGCTTCTAGCTCTTTATTGACAGCATTAAGTTCAGTGTTAGCTTTCAAGGCTTCTTTTTCGGCTCGTTTACGCACAGAAACTTCTTCAGAAAGTTTATCACTGGAGACCAATGTCTCCCTAAGTTTTTTTGTCATCTGGTCAAATGCAATGGACAATCTGCCGATTTCATCTTTTCCTGTTAAATTAAACCTTTAGTCAAGGTCACCCGCACCTATCTTCCTGGTTCCCTCGATCAATCGGTTCACAGGCTTTGTAATGGTTAGAGATAGTAACCATCCGAGAACACTAGCAAATAAAATAACTCCTATGCCGATGAAAATTATTTTCTTCTGCAGTTCGTAGATAGGGGTAAAAGCCTCTTCCTGACTTATCTCGGTTATAAGACATAACTCTCCCTGCGATATCCAACGGTAAACCCCGATTACCGGGATCCCCTGATAGTTATTATATAAACCAACGTCATTATTGTGGTCCAGTGCAGCTTTAACACCCTCTGTATAAACCGTTTTTCCCAGAGCATAATTTTTTCCGAATCTGGGTTCAGTTATAAAAAAGTTGAATTTATTGACAAGATATGTATCCTCAGTTGAGCTAAGGCCACTGCGCTTTTCCATAATCGTGGATAGTTCGTTGAGGTTAAGTCGTCCGGCAAGCACGGCAATAAGGTTACCTTGCCTGTCTTTTATGGGTGTAGCTACTGTCATTGCCGGCTGCTGGATAGCCATGGAATAATATACATTCTGAACAAATGTCTTTTCTTTTCCGTTAATAAAATATAGCTCATCGTTCTGATACTTGCCTTCCTGTTTTTCATCTGTAGAAATAAGCACTAAACCATCATCGGGTCTCATTATAAAAATCTCTAAAAAACCGCCTTCTTCAGTACCAGGTATTATAATTTCTTTAACTATGCTTCTACGAATTGCAATATGTGCAGGGTCGGCAGGATCATGAGAGATTATTTCACCTGAAAATTCATCTTTAAAATAAGTATTTTTTGCCAGGAGCTCAATCAGGTTTTCACTATTTTTTAACCATCTTTCAATTTCTGCTTCTTTTAGAAGATTGGTGGCTGACAGGTGCTCTACTACTTCATTTTCACAGGAGGTTTTACTGCTATCATATGAAAGGTAACTAATAATGAAAATTGAGATAAGTGAGACCAGTATGAAAAATAATGAAAGTTTGATTGCAAGTTTCATTTGGCTTTTCCCTCATAGATCTTATTTAAAAACTCCATAGTATACAGCTTATTATAATCCATTGGAGCATTTATAAGTTTTTGATCCAGTAACATCTCATACATAGCTTGCCATTCCTCACCTTTCATCCAGCCAATGTAGTCTTCTCCTGTATGTATTAGTGGTACCTGGGCATCCATCATTTCCAACTGCAGATCCTTATCTTTAATTTTTGCATATTTTAAAATGATTTCAACTGCAGACTCGCTATCCCCAATTGCATCTTCCCAGCCTTTCAGTGAAGCCTTCAGGAATCTTGTAACCAGATCCGGATTTTGAGAAATCATATTTTCAGTTGTAACCAGTAAATCTGCATAAAATTTAACTCCATAGTCACCCGGCCATATAATATTTACTTTGTACCCTTTTTGCTGCATTTTTATTAACCCGCCAGTAATATATACATATATAACATCCGCATCACCATTGTAAAATTCAGTGTACTCCGCATTATATTCAATAAGCTTTACTTTTGATA
>JAHJUB010000099.1 GCA_018829455.1 Candidatus Omnitrophota bacterium | reverse complement strand
TTGTAACGGGTTCAACAGAAAAGGCCTCTTTTATTTTTTCAAGAGTTGAAAAATCAGATTCTCCTATCTGTTTAAGAAATGTTTTGTTGGTAAATTCGCGGCTGACAAAATAGGTAAACCGGCGAAAAACGCTCCAATCCCGTCGTTTACCCAGATAATTGGCATAGATTAAAGAAAAGCGGAAATTGCCTTGTGTATCATAAAAGATAAAAATACCGGCGTCGCATTGCTGTTCCTTGAGAATTCTTTTGCCTTTTTCGTACTGGGCTTTCTTGCCGCTGCGCTCGGAAAGTGGCTGACTTGCCTGAAAAGCAAAAACTGCCAACTGTTCGGCTTCAATAAAAGAAATCTCGCCCAACTTTTTCCCGTCTTTGAAATTCTCATCGTTGTATTGAGCAAAATTTTCTTGCTTCGGCGCAAATTTATTGCTTTTGTCCCGAAAAAACCGGACAAATTTCTCCACTTCAAAATCGTTTATGATATCTTGTAAAATTTCTCTCGTTTCCATATCTATTCTTTGGCTTTAAGCCGTTTTTGACTTTCCGGCTTTTTGCCCGCCGCCAGCAGTTTCCACTTCAAGCGTAAGGGGTGGTACAAATTGTACCCCTCCTTTATCTGTAAGTTTCGCAAGTTCTTTATCCCTTTGTTTTAATCTTTTGAAGTATTGAACCGGATCATTAGAATCTGTCAATGACTCAACAACATCATTGATCACAAACCACCATTCGTTATTATGAATAGTTTTCCGAATTTTTCTGCCTTTAAATAAAACGATTTTTGTGGATTCCATAATTTGCCTCGTTAGATAATTTTCTGATTTTCAATGGCTATGATAATTTCTTTCTCTATGTTTTTCTGACGGGCCTTTTCTTTTTGTAAATAATCGTCTCCCAGTTCTTGCTTGAGAGCGGTAATTTCCTTAACGGTTCTCTTTTTGCCGGCATCATTTACGATTTCCATATTGGTAATGCGGCGCAAGGTGTAATCGGCAAGAGTACCGTAGTCCTTGATATCCTCATGTAAAATCCTGATAAAATCCAAGTGCGGTAATACATCCTGCCATGGGTTTGTTATTATGGTCTTAATATTAAACAAGGCCTTTTGCTCCAAACTTTGATCACTTGCTGGGCCGGAGCGATATTCTTTATAATCTTTTACCTGTTTGTAGTATTTCCAAAAATCACCGCTCAAATCCAGCTTCGTTTCATCTTTGGCGCAAACGATTTTATCAAATACATCTTCAAAAGTGGCCTGATAAGGCCCGCTTTCTACGCCATTCTCGTAGACAATGCCGCGGATATACAATCTGCCTTTTTTGAAAAAAACTAAAAGCTCGTTTTCCGTGCTATTCTTGGCAACCTTCACACGCGCTGGATAGCGTTTTAACGCCTCAATCAATTGCGGTTCTTGTTTTTCTATTTCTAAATATTTCTTTAGGGCTTTGGTATAGAAACTTTCTTCTTCCAGCGCGTCCGGATTCTGCTGGATTCGTTCATAAAGACCTGCTGGCGTCGGCTCTTCGTCAATATCAAATATTTTTGAGTCCTCACCCAAAACATTATGAATTAAAAACATTTTATTGCTGGCAATTTGGCGTGATTGGACAAGAAGAGCGCCTTTTTCTGTAGGGAAGAAATTAACCAGGAAAAGCTCATTAAACACTTTTTTGCTGATACGGTTAATACGCCCGACACGCTGAATCACCCGGACAGGATTCCAAGGAATATCGTAATTGATAACCATTCCGGCGCGATTAAGGTTAAAACCTTCTGAAATACGGTCGGTGGAAAGCAAAACATCGTAGTCATCTGCCGGTTCCTTGTGTGCCGCGTCAAAGTTTTTATTAATGCGAGCAATAGTACCTGCGGATAAATCGCCGCCCACAACTAACATTCGCTCGCCAAAGTGTTTGATTAAGATTTTCTCTAAATGATTGACCGTATCCAGATATTCGGAAAATATGATAACTTTTCGTTTGGGTTCGCCCGGCTGAGGCTTTTGTTTTAAAACATCTTTGATATTGACAAGCAAGCATTCTGCCTTGGGGTCGTCTTTAACTAAATCCATCTCCGCCAATTCCTTGATAATGGAATCAAAAAGAACGAGGTCAGATTTAATATCGGCTATGAATTCGTCTTTGCGGGCGAAATCTTTTAATTTATAGCGCTTATGGTTTTTAGGGTATTCTCCCCTGGCTATTTTTTCTTCATATTCAATTAGATGTTTCTCGATCTCATCAATGCCAAAAACATAAATATTCCCCAATAATGCTCTATCTAAAATATATTCGCCTTCATAATACTTCCCATTACCGGTTTTTTCTATAAATTCCAACGCATGTTCGGTAATTTTCTTGAAGCGTTTTATGCTCTGCTCAAAAGAACCAAATGAACTTTCAAAACGTTTAACCATTAAACGACGCATAAAATCAAACAAGTTACGCTGTTGGAAAAATTGAAAATTTTCTTTTTCGCTCAATTTTTCTTTCTTAATTTTTTCTTCTTCCACCTCGTATTCAAATGGACGATAGATAGCGCCTTTGAATTGACCGCCGTCATCGGGGTCGCCAAAATATACAGTAATAATCTTGTCATAAAAAACTGATTGCTTTTTTGTCAACTCGAAAAACCATTCTTGGGGATCGGCTATCTTGGATAAATGTCGCACTTCATCTTTATAAAATGGGTTGTTCTGCAAGTCCAGACGGTTGCGTCGGATAGTAACCGGCTCTATAACATCGCGAATTTGTTTGGCGAGATACTTGGAGCGCTTTTTTATTTTTTCCAAATCTATGTTTTTTTCCTCAAACAGCCCTTCATAGATACCGAGAGCTTTTTTTCGTTTAGATTCAATCGTAGAGTTCCAGTATTTCTTGATATATGCCAACCGATCAAAAATACCCTTAAAGGATTTAAACCTGTCCACCAGGTTATCTTCTAAGGTTATAGCTGACTTTTTGGGAGTGATGAAGAGTTTTAGCAAGGATAATATGTCTCCGGGCCTGTTATTGAACGGCGTAGCGGTAAGCAGGATAACAATTTTGTTGCGGCAAATATTTTTGAGATACTCATACTCTTTGGTATCCTGATTTCTAAACCGGTGCGCCTCATCAATAATTATTGCTTCAATATCCTTGGCATCATTCACAAACTTAGCGGTTTCTTCCAGGTCGCCGAGCGACCGGACTTCCCAGTCGTATAATTTAAATTGTTCCAAATACATCTTCCACCCGGAGGTTTTATTTCTGTCCCCCATAATACCGGGCGGACAGATAACTATGCCGCGTTTTTTTAATTCTTTAGCGGTGGCGCAGGCAACTATGGTTTTGCCCAGACCAACCACATCGGCTATGACCAATCCATTGTTTTTTTCAATCATCGCCAAGCCCTGCCTGACCGCGTCTAATTGATATTGATATGGGGTGTAGCCATTTTCTTCCAGGGTTTTGATAAGCGATTGGCCGATTTCTTTCTGTTCAAATGAATCAAGATAAGTTTTTAAAACAAGAACAAAGGCCTCAAATGGAGTAACGCCTTTAACGTGGGTATCGTTTTCTACCAAATCCAGCAGTTTCCTTTTGATAATATCATCTTCGGTGATTTTAACCGCTTCACTCCACAAAGCATCAAAATAATTCTCCGCGTCCTCCACGCCAAAATCGCTTATTTCAACATTAAACTCTGCCTGCGTGGTAAGACCGGCCTTTGTTAAATTACTACTACCGGTAATAAACAACTTCTTTCTGCCAACCTGGTTTTCTTCTAAATTGAAAAGGTAAATTTTCGCATGGTTGGGGTGATATGTTTTCCTGATAATTAATTTATCTTTGTTGATAAGATTGATGAAATATTTAACTTGTTGATAAAACTCTTCGGTATCAAAATCTTTTGAAGTTAAGGATTTTTTTACAGACTGCAAAAATTTATAGCTTTTTTCTTCGTCAGATGAACCGCTGTCTTCACCGGCATATTCCAATAGGCCAAGATTAGTCTTATCAACATTTAGGCCCACAAGAACCTTAATGATAGTATTGGGATTATTTTTTAAGCCTTCGTACAACTCCCTAATTCCAGAAAAATAGAAAAAACCGACAAGAAACTTAAGCTCCTCGCTATTCTCTACAAGCTCAACAAGTCGTTTTTTTAGATCTTTACCTTCTGCGTTTGTGATAAAGTTTGCCATAGTTTTATATTCCTTGAATCAACTATCGAACGGTTACGAACCACCTAAATGTTATCATCATTCCGAAACCAATTCAAAGATGAGGCGGGAGGCGGGTCGGATGAATCCGACCCCTACATAAAAACACATCATTCGTATTTGAAGCTTTCGGCAATCTTCCAAACGCCTTTCTCCCGGAACGCCGGAATCTTCTGCCGCCGGGCGGCGTTAGACACGG
Source organism: Candidatus Omnitrophota bacterium (assembly GCA_018829455.1). Lineage (GTDB taxonomy): Bacteria > Ratteibacteria > UBA8468 > MWAK01 > MWAK01 > JAHJUB01. Next base: position 17,843 of record JAHJUB010000099.1, on the reverse strand, counting down.
CCGGAGCGGATTTCTGGTGTTTCCTTACATAATCGGCAAGCGAAATGATGGCCTCACCCTTAAGATAAGCAATTCGCTTGTGAAAAGATTCCAGAATCGCCAGGGCCAGAATCTTCTCCATCGTCCTGGTATTTTTACCCTCACGGTAATCACCGAATGCTTGGTAGTAATCTTTCTTTTCACGGTTACGGATAATAACACCGGGGAAACCGAAGCGGAGAAGTTGGAAATTGATGAGTACTCGGCCGATGCGGCCGTTGCCGTCGTTGAACGGATGAATGGTTTCAAAATCAAGATGGAACCTGGCGATCTTATCCAGGAAATAAGCGGAGAGGTCGCTTGAGTATTCTAAAAGAATCGCTTCCATCATTCGCTCCACGTGTTCGGGCGCCGGGGCAATATGCGTACCGACGCGGACATATTCGTTCTTACCGCGGAACCGGCCGGCAATACCGTCGTCAATGCCGCCGATAAGCATCTGGTGGAGAAGCAGTATCGTCTCTTTGTTTATTTCGGTTTCCTGAGATTTGTTTCTGACATACCCGGCGACCCGGGCAAGATTTTTCGCCTCAAATACCTCGCGCACCGAAACGTCGCGCGACACCTCCATTTCCAGAAGAATCTTCTCCGTCTCTTTGAGAGTCAGCGTGGAATTTTCAATGGCGTTAGAGTTGTAAACCACCTCAGGAATCTCCACCTCGTCCACCATAATCAGAAGAGAATCTTTACCTTTACGCCGGGCGTCATATTCGCTTTTGAGTTTCTGGATGCGTTCTTTTGTGGGATTATTGGTAGCCATATGTTTATATTATATATTATTAACCATTATTTGTCAATAATTGGTGAATAAGTGGCATAAATTGATACCTATTCACTAAATTTTGTCGGATTTCCTGGTTTACAACTTTTATGGGTACTTCAAAATTCAAGTTGAGAACTACACTCGTCCCGGCCATACGCCGAAGAATAGAAACAGGTCAATTGCTGGCCGGGTTGTCAACCAATCGACAGGCGGGACTTGTCCACCGAAGCTCCGCCTATGCTAAAGCTGCGGCGGATAAATTTAGCGAAGGTGGACGCCTGTCCTACTACAATACGTGCGATGAATCGCACCGCTACAATACTACGCGGGTCGGATGTCGCAGATCCGCCTCTGGCGGGAACCCGACCCCTACGATTAACAGAGCCAAGCAAGCTTGGCAACTACAGTACTGTGACATTAATGTTTAGTTGTCATTGCGAGCCCTGTGTTGTAGGGCACGACGAATCATAAAATCAACGTTTTCGTTGGCGTTTTTCGGTACAATCTTAATGTCCGGATGGTTCGCCTGCCAAACGCGGAATATCTCGTCGGCAAACGCCTGGCCTATGGTTTCAACTTCACTGAAATCTAGAATTATGGTCTTAAACTTATCCAATCCCACAATTATCCGCCGGGCCTGCGACCTTGAGACATATTCAACGCCTAACCGGTAAAGTTTCACCTGCACCTCGGTCTTGCTGAATTCAACGGACTCGTCGGTATATCTCTTAAAAATATCGCTCAGGTCTTTCCTGGAGTGACATTGAACGGCAAAGGACACTCTGGTTCCGGTAAAGTCTTTTGCGTCTTTTATAAAAATGTCTTCTCCGGTATTATCAAAGATTAATTTTTTTTGGGAACTCTGGATAATCAACACATCCGCGGCTCTGGAAGTAAAAAAGATACCCTCTCCGCTGTGGCCTTTCGGAAGCGTTGTCTGTTTTCCTTTCAGCAAATCCTGGATGGCTTCCAAATGGCTGCCGAGGCCCTTTTTCTGCATAATGTTGTTAAAAATCCCGATACCCTTGTCAGTAATGGCAAAGCGGACATTTACGGTATCTCTTTTCACCACCACGTCTATAATCTTTGACTTAGAATGTTCAATCGCATTATTTAATATCTCGGTAAAAGCATAGTCCAGAATGCTGAAAATGTTTCCCGGAAGACCGCTAAAAATTCCACCTTTTTTCTTTATTTCGTCAAAAACGATGTCTTCCGAAAGATTTCTGTTCTGCAAAATACGATGCACATACAGTATCTCTTCCCGGGTATGTTCCGATGCTTTAACGTAGCGGGCTTTGTTGGATTTACCAATGAGAATAATCTGACCTTGTTCTTTTAACTCCTGAAAAAACCTATACACATAAGCCCGCGAAAATCCGGTCATTTTGACGATATCGGAAGTTCCTATTTTGCCTTTTTTAGCCAGAGTTTTAAGTATCAATTCACGGATATCCATAAGGGCATTCAAACCACAGGTTTGTTTACAACTTTATCATATATCAATATTTTAAAGTTGTCAACAAGTTGAGAACTACACTCGTCCCGGCCATACGCCGAAGAATAGAAGAAGGTCAATTGCTGGCCGGGTTGGCAACAAATAGACAGGCGGGACGCCTGTCCTACCACGCGGGCTCGATGAATCGAGCCCCTACACTAACCACGCCGAGCAAGCTCGGCAACTACATAATATGAGATTGCCGCGCAAAATACGCTCGCAATGACAGCTATTCCTCCAATTCAAAGCCTTTGGCCAGAAGGAAGCCGCGGCTGCGCTCAGCCAGGGGATAAACAGAAATCAGGTCGTAAAAACTCTTGCCGTGATTCGGTTCCAGGATATGCGCCATCTCGTGGACAATCACGTAATCCCTCACCCAGGCAGGCATATTGGCCAAGCGGTGTGAGATGCGTATGGTTTTGCGGCGATAACTGCAACTGCCGAAACGGCTGTTCTGGTTGGTCACGTACTTGATGGAATTTACAGGGATGCGTCCGTTAAAATAGCGCCGGTTCAATTTCTCGGCTATTTCGGCAAGGTCTTCGCTCCGGCTGAGTTCGGTAATTTTACTCTTTCGTTCAAACTTCAACCGAAAACGTTCCACGATCTCCCGGAGTTTTCCCTCCGGGATGTCAACCGGTGCGTTAACCTTCATCACACCGTTCTTCATCCTGGCGCTGACGGTCTTGCGCCGACGCTGACTACGGGTAATCTGGATTTCCACGTCCCCCCCACCTTCAAATACGGGATTGCCACGGCAAAATGCGCCTCGCAATGACAAATAGTACGAGATTGCCACGTCCGCCGGAGGCGGACTCGCAATGACAAAATTGATTCAGGCGATCAGTTCAAAGGCGTCGCAAACGTCCATCCCGACCCTGATGCCCAGCGCTTCGGCCCGGGCGTTGACCTTCATAATCTTCCGGTTGGGGAAACGCTCCAGGGTTCCGATGGGATTCTCCGGGGTACTTTCCGGAATGGCTGCGGCTACGCCGAACTTTTCAATTGCTTCCAGGTCAAAGACTCCGCAAGCCAAAAATCCCTTCGCACCGGTAACCAGAAGTATACTGAAGCCGGCCCACTTGACTTGAACACCTTCTACCAATCCGTTTTTGGTCTGAAAAGATTTGGTAATCGTTTCCATTTGCACCTCCGAAAAACGCGGGCTCGATGAATCGAGCCCCTACAATTAACGGCGCCGAGCAAGCTCGGCAACTACAAATGATATATTTATTTTATTCCAGGGCGGGCAGGCCGATGTTAACGCAAACAACTTCTCCGATGTATGGTTTCGCAGCCGGGTTCTGAAAACCAATTTTGGGATAGCCCAGGGTTACGGTCTTTAATGCTTTTACGGCCGTCCCCAAAGGCTTTCCGGTATCCGCATCCAAACCGCTGGGAACGTCAGCCGCGATTACCGGACAGTTGAAACCATTTATCCGGTCTATCAATTTTAGGAAAAATTCGTCCGGAATACCCCTGATGCCGATTCCGAAAATGGCATCTATAACCAGGTCGGGAATCGGTAAGTCATCAAATAACTTGATTGCATAGGAATTTCCTTTTTTATCCCCCTCACCTTTATCCTCTCCCCTTGGGGGAGAGGGGAGGGTGAGGGGTGTATGGTTCACAGCAACCAGCGCCTGGTAATTCGCCTGGGTCTCCGGTGAAAACGGCCTGGGGTTCCCCACCAAGAAAGTTTCCACCCGATAGCCGTTGAGCAGAAGATATCGGCCGGCCACAAAACCATCTCCGCCGTTATTGCCGTAACCGCAAAAGACAAAAACTTTACCTTTTTTGAACGACAGGCGGGACTTGTCCGCCGAAGCTTTAGCGGAGGTGGACGCCCGTCCTACAACAAATGTTTTCATCGCTTCAGCGGCAATCGCCTTTCCGGCGTTTTCCATCAGGGAAGAAGCCAAAATTCCGCATTGATTTATGGCCCGGCTGTCCAGTTCCTTCATCTCTTTTACGGTTACGTATCGCATCGGTTTACAGGCGCGCCACCAAAAAACAGGTTAAGATAGCCACCGCGCCGGCGGCGAAAAACGGCGCGCCGATATTGAAATTATAGAGATAGCCGGATAGCAAGAAACCAACCACCATCCCCAGGGAACCGTAGGCAAAGGACTTACTCACGTGTAGACCGCGGATATCCTCTCCGGCATATTTTTGAACCAGGTAATTGTGAATGGGAATATAGATACTGGCGCCCAGTAAATCATGCGCAAGCCACACCGGTATCGCGATTGACGCCCTGGGAATAAAAGGGGTAAGTATTAACGAAAAACCGCCAAAAATCAAGGCGGTAAGATAAAATAGTTTCGGACGTTTACCCAGCAGACGGCCGGCAAACAGCATCGGAAACCCCATAGATAAGCGATGCGCAACCATTAAAGAAGCGATCACGGCCAGCGACATGCCGAACCGTTCCCGAAAGTAAATGGGCATGGTGGGACCGTGGGAAAGACCGGTGCAAATATTTAAGATAAAATAGATGATGGTCAGGTAACGCAGTTTCCCGGTAAGGTCAAAAGAAAAAATTTCCCGGGCGCTCCGCCTCCCCGCCGCTTCCTTTACCGGCGCGGCCTGAAAAAAAGTCCAGAAGAGCGCGGTTGCCAGAAAAAGGATTATCCCGGAGGTAAAAAAAGCCGCCGAGAGGGAGAAACGAATTGTGATTATCCCGGCCAGGAAGATGCCGGCGGCCTGAAAAATCCACTCGGTTCCCCGGTTCTTTCCGTAGGTATTCAGAAACTCTTTTTCCGCGCCTTCGTAGAGAATAACAGATTGCATCGTTTCCTTGACGCCGAAAGCGCTTTCGCGCAAACTCTTCAGCAGCATCTGGGTTCCAACGGTGTTAAAGAACGGCGTGCAGAAATTACCCAGACCGGACAGAAAGAGTGCGGCGGAAAAGAAGGGCCGGCGGCCAAAGATGTCGGAAAGGTACCCGGCGTACTGGCGCATCAGAAAGGCAAAGAGAAACGACACCGCAAAGATGTCGCCCATCCGGGGAAAACTTATCTTCCGGCTCTGAAGGTAAAAAGGGATGGATATCTCGTAAATACCGAAGGTCAAACCGAAGAGACTTACGGCTACGAAAAAAACAAAGATGTTTCGCCGGCGCATATTTTTAGGGATTAAAATCAGGCGAAGAGGGCGGCCAGGATACCCACCAGGAAGATGCCGTCAAATACTCCGGCGCCGCCAATGCTCATCAGCCCGCTGTAAGACGAGAGACTCCCCAGGTGGAGAAGGTCTGCGCCGATTAACACGCCTAATACTCCGGAAATATAGGCCACCGGCGCCCGCTTTTTGGGTGAAAAGATAAAAGCGCAGAGAACGGCCGCCGCAGGCGGAATGAGCGTGGGAATCGTAATCCCGATTCCAGGCACGGGCCGGGCCACCAGGTAACAGGTCAGGACCAAAACCGCGGTGCTTATAATCGTGGGGAAAAAGGGAGCCCTCGGCAAAAGCAGGAGGCAGATTATGACGGGTATTATCGCTCCGCCGACGTTAACGGCCAGGGTCATATGCTCGGAAGGCGGCGGCTGGTAAAGAAACGGCCGGAAAATATCAAATCCCGGCTGAACGACAAACGGCTTTGCCGGAATTGAGCTCTTAACGATTGGAATGTTGATGAGCGAACCGACCAGCGAAGATAGAAAGAGGAAGAAGGCGATGGGCGCCGGTATCCCCAGCCGGCCGAAAGCCGCCGAAACCACCCGAATCGGAATCAGGATGAAAAGAACCGGTATCAGGATAAGAATGAAGATAATCAGGAATAATGAAATCGGGAAGAAAAACATAGCGGCAGTTGCCTCCAAATAGTCAATTTTATTGTTTAACAACCCCCTTATATGTTATCATTAAAGGGTGAAAAAAGAAAGAGAAATCGCTGCGGGACAGGCGGTGGAAAAAATCATCTCCCGGCTGGCAGAAGAAGTCGGAGCAAAGATGGATATCGAGAACCTGGCGCTGGTCGGAATCAGGCGCCGGGGGGTGGAGTTGGCAGCGCGGCTTCAGAATATCCTGCAAAAGAAGACGGCTGAGATACCTCTGGGAATTCTGGACATCACCCTCTACCGCGACGATTTGAGCGCGGTGGCAAAACAGCCGGTCGTGCGCGAAACCCAGATTCAGTTTGACCTGGACGGAAAAGACATCCTGTTAGTGGACGACGTGCTCTTTACCGGCCGGACCATCCGGGCCGCGCTTTCGGAATTAGTTGACTTCGGAAGACCAAGGTCCATAAAACTGCTGGTTCTGGTTGACCGGGGCCACCGGGAGTTGCCGATTCAACCTGATTTTACCGGAAAATTCATCCCGACCGAAAAAAATCAATCCATTGAAGTGCGCCTGGAAGAAGTGGACGGCGAAGATAAAATTTTACTGATTGAATCATGAGCGGCTGGAAACGAAAAGACTTACTGGGTTTAGAGGAACTGTCAGCAGAAGAGATTGAATTCATCCTGACCACAACCGCTTCCTTCAAAGAAGTCTCCACCCGGGAAATAAAGAAGGTTCCGGCCCTGCGGGGCAAAACCATCGGCAGCCTCTTCTTTGAACCCAGCACCCGCACCCGCACCTCCTTTGAACTGGCGGCCAAGCGGCTCTCCGCGGACATCGTTAACTTTTCACCTTCCGCCTCAAGTCTGGTGAAGGGCGAAACCGTCCTTGACACCGGGGAAAACCTGGAGGCGATGAAGATGGACTGTTTCATCGTGCGCCATTCTTGCGCCGGGGTGGTGGACTTCCTGGCTAAAAGATTAAAAGCATCCTTCATTAACGCCGGTGACGGCAGTCACGAACACCCGACGCAAGGACTGCTGGACATCTTCACCATCAAGGAAAAGAAAGGCCGCATTAAGGGATTGAAGGTAACCATCCTGGGTGATATCCGGCACAGCCGGGTGGCCCGCTCAAATATGTGGGGATTGCTGAAACTCGGCGCTCGGGTTACGCTCTGCGGACCGCCGACCCTTATCCCGCCCGGCATTGAAAGCACCGGCGCCCGGGTTACATACAACCTGAAGGAAGCGCTCAAAGACGCCGACGCGGTCAATGTTTTGCGTATCCAGCTGGAACGCCAGAAGGAGAATTACTTCCCTTCCCCGCGGGAATACAGCCGACGCTATCAGATTAATGCGGAAACACTCCGATGGGCAAAACCGGACGTTTTGATAATGCACCCGGGGCCGATGAACCGGGGACTGGAGATAAGTTCGGAAGCCGCGGAATGCCGTAACTCCGTCATCCTGACCCAGGTGGAAAACGGCGTGGCTGTCCGGATGGCAGTGCTCTACCTGCTTTTAGTGGGAAAATAACCGGAGGTTAATGTGATTACTATTAAACGCGCCATCCTTTCGGTTTCCGATAAGACCGGTATCCTTGACCTGGCAAAGGCGCTGGTAGAATCCGGCGCGGAGATTATATCCACCGGCGGCACCGCCAAAGCGCTGCGGGAAGCAAAAATACCGGTAACTGAAGTTTCCGATGTAACCGCATTCCCGGAGATGCTGGACGGAAGGGTCAAAACCCTGCACCCCAAAATCTTTGCCGGCATCCTCTTCCGGCGGGAAGTTCCGGAACACCGCAAAGAAGTTGAAAAAGAAGAAGTTAAGCCAATTGACCTGGTCTGCGTCAACCTCTACCCGTTTGAAAAAGTAGTGGCGAAGAAAGAGACCGAACGGGAGACCGCCATTGAAAACATTGATATCGGGGGTCCCAGTCTCCTGCGGGCGGCCGCCAAGAACAGTTCGGACGTGGTTGTCCTCTCGGACCCGGACCAGTACCCGGCAATCATCAACGAACTGAAGACGAAAAAGGGCCGGGTTTCAAAGGAAATCGCCCGGCAGTTGGGCGCCGCGGTCTTTGCTAAAACTTCAATGTATGACGCGGTTATTTCCCTCTATCTCAATCAGGAAAAAGAGACGCCGGCTTTCCCGGCCCGAATCTCCCTGCTCCTGGAAAAGATTGCGGATTTGCGGTACGGCGAGAACCCTCACCAGAAAGCCGGCCTCTACCGGGAAAAGAGTTTCCGTTCCGAAATCGGACTCTTGGTTGACGCCGAACAACTCCAGGGCAAGGAACTTTCCTACAACAACTACCTTGACCTGGAAGCCGCTCTCTCCCTGGTGCGGGAATTAGACCCGGAAGCCGCGGTAATCGTCAAGCACAACAACCCCTGCGGTGTCGCGCTCGGCCCGGATATCCTGACCGCCTTTCAAAAAGCGCGCGCCTGCGACCCGGTCAGCGCCTTCGGCGGAATCGTGGCGCTCAACCGTCCGGTAGCTGAAAATACCGCAGCTGAGATTATCACCGGTTTTGTGGAATGCGTAATTGCTCCGGAATACAGCGAAGCAGCGCTCAGCGCCTTCAAAAAGAAGCCGGACATCCGGGTGCTGCGTTTGAGCTGGCCCAAAAAAGAGGGAGGAAAATTTGATTTTCGGAAGGTCGGCGGCGGTTTTCTGATTCAGGACGTTGACGCCACTCTTTTTTCGGAATTAAAAATAGTCAGCGCCAAATCTCCGGATGCGGCTCAGCTGGAAGAGATGAAGTTTGCTTACCTGGTGGCCAAATACACCAAGAGCAACGCCATCATCCTGGTAAAAGGCGGCCAGACCATCGGTATCGGCGCCGGCCAGATGTCCCGGATTGATTCCGCCAGGATTGCGGTCTCCAAGGCAAAAGATTTCGGGTTTGACATCGCCGGAGCCGCGGTGGCTTCCGACGCTTTCTTCCCGTTCCCGGATGCCCTGGAAGTAGTGGCTAAGGAAGGCGCCGTTTCCGTCATCCATCCGGGCGGTTCCAAGAAAGACTCCGACGTCCTGGCCACTGCGGAAAAATACAAAATGATAATGGTTATGGCCGGCCAGCGCCACTTCAGACATTAGCGGTCGGATTAATCCGACCGCTACAAATTCATTTCTTGCTATTTGCCCGGTTGTGTAATGGTAGCACACCAGCCTTTGGAGCTGGGCGTTGAGGTTCGAATCCTCACCGGGCAGCGCAACAGGTAAGTTTTCCTGAAAACACTGTATTAATCTGTCATTCTGAACCCTTCGCTGCGCTCGAGGGTAAACTCCGCGAAGGGCTCGCAATGACAATTAAGTCGGAAAGCAAAAAATTGTGGGAGGGGACATACTGCGTCCGCCGTAGCTTTAGCGAAGGTGGAGCCCCTCCCCTACATTAGCGACCCTGAAGGGTCGCACTACGAAAGAGACAGGCGGGACGCCTGTCCTACTACAACTGGATTCCCGCCTAATACCCCCGCCTACTACGAGCGGGGGCAGGCATACGGGAATGACATCAAGTTCGCTACCTGTGGTGCGCTAATTTATTATATCAACCCTTTTGCCGTCTCTTTACTTATTCTCTTTTCAAACGCGCCGCGGCCCGCCTGGCATTTTCTTTCCTGATCCAAAGGTGCTCTCCGGTGAGACGAACTCCTTCAACGGTAACCTCGTGAAAATAGTATCCGATTACCGTCCCTTCTATCCCTGATTCCTCTGATTCAAGTATGTCCGGAGCATATTCCCAGGTTCGGCCGGTTCTCGTATCAATCAGAAGCGTATTCTCGTTTGGATACTGCACTTCAAAAATCTGATACTGCCCAACTTCTTTTTTTTTACATTGATGCGGCAGTAAAATAAAAAACACGCTCAACAAAAAACCTGATGCCACCAGAACAGCTTTTTTAAACCACTCTTTCTTAAACCACTCCTTCTCAAACATCCACACTCCTTTATTCAACAAGGGTTGCGAAAGAATAAAACCGAATAATCAGCTTTATTCTTTCGCAACCCCTAAACTTGTCCCGCTATCCTCTTTACTTTTTTGCCTTTTTCTTCGCTGCCTTCTTCTTTGTTCCGCCACGAGCCATCTGCGCTTCGCAGACATTTCCCTTGCCGTCGATATAGTAAAGAAAACCCTTCTTTCTCTCAACCGCGTCCTTGATCAGGATTTTTCCCATTTTTCCCACCTCCTTCTTATATCGCTATGGTAAGATTGTATCACGGATATAAAATGAAAGCAAGCCCACCCTAAAATAACAATTTGCGCTAAATCTGTTTTTTTGCTAAAATTATATCTTTGTTAGGGAGGAACATGAACAGCAAAACTTTGGCAGAGCTTGCCCTGGAACAGGGTAACGGCATTCTCCGGCTGGCGCCCAACTGGGTGCCTCGTTCTTTCTGCGTGCCGGGCAGGAGAATCAAACTTCACCCGGATGATTATTACTCTCTGGGCGGTGACCGGGGCGGAATTGACGAACGCTGGTTTGCGTCTACCACGCCGGCGGATAACGGACCAAAGACCGCACCGAACGAAGGTTTAAGTTTTATCGTCTTTCAGGACGGCGCGGAATTCCAAAAAATCCTCCTGCGGGACGCTATCGGCGAATTAAAAAAAACGCTTCTGGGCGAACGGCTCTGGAATAACTACGGCCGCTGGCCGATGTACGCCAAGTTTTTTGATAACAAAGGCGCCCTGCCCCACCACGTGCACCACCAGGCAGAACACGCCGGACTGGTGGGCCAAAATTCAAAGCACGAGGCCTATTACTTTCCAACCCAGTTGAATAATCACGGCGGGGATTTTCCTTATACCTTCTTCGGCATTGAGCCGGGCACAACCAAAGACCAGATTCGGAAATGTTTGATGGACTTTACCAAAGGCGACAATAAGATTACCAACTTTTCCCGCGCCTACCGCCTGGAACCGGGTACCGGCTGGGACGTTCCGCCCGGGGTATTACACGCACCCGGAAGTTTATGCACCTACGAACCGCAGGAGGCCTCGGACGTCTTTGCGATGTATCAATCGCTGGTCGGAGACCAGATTATCCCGGAGGAGATGTTGTGGAAGAACTCACCGCCGGACAAAGTGGGTAATTACGACTATCTGATTGAAGTGCTGGACTGGGAAAAGAACGTGGACCCTAATTTCGCCGATAACCGTTTCATGCGGCCGAAACCGGTCAGGCCTGAGAAGGAAATGGAGGCGGAGGGCTATAATGAAAGATGGATTACCTACCGTTCGGATAATTTCAGCGCCAAGGAACTTGCGGTCCGGCCGGGGCAAACCGTTACCATCAGGGATAATGCCTGCTACGGCCTGATTGTCCTGCAGGGACACGGTAAAATGGGCGCCTGGGATATTGAAGCGCCGGTCCTCATCCGCTACGGCCAACTGACCAGCGACGAATTCTTCGTCAGTGAAGAAGCAGCCCGACAGGGAGTTGCCATCACCAACCCTTCCCAGAACGACCCGATCGTGATGCTTAAACATTTTGGGCCGGGGAATCCGGACCTGAAATAAAGCGACCCTGAAAGGGTCGCACTACATTAACGAATAATAAACGTAAAATGGAGAAAAAGATTGCCGCGTGGGAAAGAGAGATTAAAAAACTGGAAACCAGCCTGCAAAACTTCTGCGGGTTGGGCGAATTCAGGTTCAAACAGAACGTAACCGGCGCGGAGGACCCGGCCTTTGATGACCGGGACTGGAAAGTAAATAAAATCTCGCAATGGTCAATGAAAGAAGGTCCGGCTTATTTCCGTAAAAAAATAGAGTTTCCAAAAACCACGGAAGGCCTTTCGCTTTCAGGAAGCCCGGTGGAACTTAATTTTGTCTTTCCCTCCGGCGTGGAAGTTTTCTGGAACGGAAAATCTTTGTATCAAAATAAATTCTGGGCTGATATGCGGGCCGCGGAACTTCCTTTGCCGGATAAGATAGAACCGGGCAAAACTCATTTGCTGGTCTTCAAAACGCCGGGCGGTGACGGCTTAGGCGGATTCTGGGGGTCATTCTCCCTGCCGGTGGTAGCAGAAGCCTTATTTGAACTCACCGCGGTCCTCTCTCAGATAAGGTTTGCCGAAAAACTCCTGGAGAGCAACCGCGGTCTTTCCTTCAAAAAAAGTTTTCAAAAAGCGGTCTCCCTGGTTAATCTTGATGTGCTGCAAAACCGCAACTGGCCTGAAATCACCGCCAACATCAAGGAGATTGAAAATGCCCTGGAGCCATTCCGTTCCCTTGCCAGGAAATACCGGGTCCATCTAATCGGCCACAGCCACATAGATATGAACTGGCTCTGGAACTATGAGGACACCGTAGATACCTGCCTGCGTGACTTTGAGACCGTCACCAAGTTGATGGATGAATACCCGGACTTGACCTTTTCCCAGGACCAAACGCATATCTACCGGATTGTGGAGGAACACAACCCAAAACTTTTTGCCCGCGTTAAAGAAAAAATTAAAGAAGGCCGCTGGGAGGTTACCGCCAACGCCTGGACGGAAGGGGACCTCAACATGGCTGACGGAGAAGCGCTATGCCGCCACATCACTTACTCCCGAAAATACGTCGGCGAACGTTTCGGGGTAAAACCGGAGATAATGTGGTCGCCGGATACCTTTGGCCACCCGGTCACCATCCCCACTGTCCTGGCTCACGCTGGAATTAAAAACTATTATTTTATGCGGGCCGGCAACGGTTTTCCCCACGGCGGTTTTACCTTTCCGCTCTTTACCTGGCAAAGTCCGGACGGCAGTAAAGTTTTATCTTTCAATAGCGTGTATAATAACTTCATCACGTCGGAAAATGTTGTTTTGACGGCGAACAAATTCCGCGAAAAATATCGCCTTTTTGAAAGTATGTTCGTCTACGGCGTAGGCGACCACGGCGGCGGACCGACCCGGAAAGATATTGAACGCAAAAAACGAATGGATATCAAGCCGGTAATGCCGACCCTGGTCTTTTCCACAACGCACCGGTTCTTTGATTTGGTGAGAAACAGAACGAAGTACCCGGTGGTTAAAAAAGAACTCAATCCCATTTTTGAGGGGTGTTACACAACTCACTCCGACATCAAAAAAGAAAACCGGGATTGCGAAAACAGTCTCTTGACCCTGGAGACAATTGCAACCCTCGCCGGCCTCCTGGGCAAAGAATACCCGGCTGAAAAATTAGAAAGTTGGTGGCAGGACACCCTCTTCAACCAGTTTCACGACATCTTTGACGGGTCCGCGATATCCGAATCGTACCAATATTCCAAAGAACTGGCGAATAAGGTTATCGCCAGCAGTAACACATTACTCACAGAGAACCTTAACTTCATTTCTAAACAGGTAAACACTTCAGGAGAAGGCGCTCCTCTGGTGGTATTCAATTCGCTGGGCTGGGAACGAAGCGAGGTTATTGAGCTTAAACTACCGGGCGTAATGGCCGAAAAAGAACTGCGCGTCAGCGATGAAAAAGGTAAACAAATGCCGGTTCAGGTTACGGACAGGAAGTCCGCCCTCTTTCTGGCCGAAAGTATTCCTTCTTTCGGCTATAAAACCTACTGGTTAAAAGCCTGTCCCGGCAAATCTTCCCCCTCACCTGCACCTCTCCCCCCAGGGGAGAGGGAGAAGGAGGGGGTATTTGAAACCTCATACTACCGAATTGAGATTGCTTCGGACAGCGGCGTCATCAGGCGGCTCTACGACAAAAAGAACAAAAAAGAGGTTTTGAGTATCGGCCGTTCCGTCGGAGAAGACCCTTCCTCCTACTGGGCAGAGACTTGCGGTAATCTACTTCAAGTCCTGCAGGAGAAACCGCACCCGATGTCTGCCTGGATTATCGGCAATATCATGCGGATTGAAAACCTTCTTGACCTGGAGGAGTTCAAGGTTTCTGAATCCGGCCCGGTAAGGACTACCCTCTCCATTAAAAGGCGGTACCGGGATTCAACGATTGAGCAAAGAATCACTCTCTATCCCAATCTTCCCCAGATAGATTTTGAGGTAATCGCAAACTGGCAGGAAAAAGGGTCTGCCCAAGACGGCGTGCCGATGCTCCGGGTAAATTTCCAGGCAGATTTTGACCGGCCACTCGCGGAATTTGAAATCCCCTTCGGCTGGCAGGAACGCCGTACCGACGGAAAAGAGTTACCGGCCCTTAAAGCCGCCTCCCTGTCCGAAGGCGGCTACCGGCTGGGTCTTTTAAACCGGGAGAAACACGGCTATCTCGTAAACGGAAACAACCTCGGTTTAACACTCCTGCGCAACCCCTACGAACCGGACTCCCTGCCGGACAGCGGGACCCACCGCATCGGATACCGGCTCCTTTTCGGCAAAATCAGCAAAGCGGAAATGAGCCGTCAGGCGGCTTCCTATAATCGCCCCCTGCCGGTTTGCCTGACGGACAATCACGGTGGTAAACTACCTCCGGAGTTCTCCTTCCTGGATTTCCGTTCCGAAGACTGCGTGCCCAGTTCCCTGCAAAAATCACGGGATGGAAAAAATCTGACGTTAAGGTTTTACGATGTTTCGGGTAGAAAAACTAAAACAGAACTGAGGTTCGGTTTTCCGCTGAAAGGTCTTTTCCGGACAGACCTGCCGGAAAAAGATAACAGCCGCATCTCTATCAAAAAAAACAAGGTAACGCTACCGGTAAAACCGTACAGTCTCAATACGTTAAAAATAAAAATATGATGCGTATCGTAAGTTCTTCGGAATTACTACAGATACTGGAAGAGCGCCGCGCCAAACTTACCGGCGTGGAGGAACGGGTCGCGGAAATCATCCGGCGGGTAAAAGAAGACGGAGAACCGGCCCTACGGGAACTAACCAAAATTTACGACGGCGTAGAGATTGACGATTTCCGGGTATCCGACGCCGAAATAAAGGAGGCAAAAAAGGAATTCCTGAATCCGGAATGGCGCCGGCGGCTCAAGAAAATCGCTGACCGCATACGGACTTTCGCAAAAAAGGAATTGCCGAAAAACTTCAAGATTGCGGAACCGGAAGGAACCCTGGAGCGGCTTTATGTCCCGATAGAACCAGTCGGCGTTTACGTTCCGGCCGGAACCGCTCCGCTGGTTTCCACGGCGCTGATGGCCATTGTGCCGGCGCAGACTGCCGGTGTAAAAAGGATAATCGCAGCCACCCCGCCGGGCAAAGATAAAAAGGCAAATAAAGCCGTGGTGGCAACCTGCGCTTTTCTGGGCGTTTCGGAAATATATAAAATCGGCGGCGCTCAAGCGATAGCGGCGCTCGCTTTTGGAATTGGAAAAATTCCTAAAGTGGCTCTGATTATCGGTCCCGGCAACGAATACGTGGCCGCCGCCAAAAGACTTCTTTACGGTATCGTGAATCTGGACTGTCCGGCCGGTCCCAGTGAAGTGGTAGTCTTTGCCGACCAGACCGCCCCGCCCTCTTTCGTCTCCGCGGAACTGGCCGGTCAAGCTGAACACCGTTATGGCCTGGCCGTCCTGATTACGCCGGACAAAAAAGTGGCGGAAGGCGCCGCAAAGTTCCGGACAGATGGTTTTATCGTTGTTTCCGGAAAAGAGAAGGCAACTGATTTGATTGAAGCAATTGCGCCGGAACACCTGGTCGTAATGGTTTCCAACGCCAGAGGTTTCGCGGCAAAGATAAAGAAGTCCGGCGCAATCTTCATCGGAAATTATTCGCCGGTTGCGCTCGGCGATTACCTGGCCGGACCAAGCCACATCCTACCCACCGGCGGCGCAGCCGCTTCTTTCTCCGGACTTTCCGCTGCAACTTTCCTGCGCTCCTATGCCCGAATTTCCTGGAACAAAAAAGGGTTGAAAAAATGGGCGGGAGATCTTGAGGAGCTCGCGGAACTGGAAGGACTGCCAAACCACAAAAGGAGCGTTACCACGCGGGTTCGATAAACTGCACGTGCCAACATTGACAGGCGAGACGCCTGTCCTACAAATTGTTTTTAAAGGCGTTGGTGAGGGGCAGACGCCAATCCTTGCCGAACGCGCGGCTGGTTATCTTGACGCCGGGAGGCGCCTGGCGCCTCTTATACTCATTCCGGTCCACCATCCCTACCACCCTCCGCACCGTCTCCTTCGCAAAACCGCTGCCGGCAATCTCTACCGGTGAAAGGTTCTCCTCAACGTAAGCGGCGAGAATCGGGTCCATAACTGCGTAATCCGGAAGGGTATCTATGTCTTTCTGGTTTGACCGTAATTCCGCGGAAGGCGGCCGTTTTATAGACCGCTCCGGAATAACCGATTTCAGTTGATTCCGGTACGCAGCCAACCGGTAAACCAGGGTCTTGGGAATATCCTTAAGCGCCGCAAAACCGCCGGCCATATCTCCGTAAAGGGTACAGTAACCGGTGGCGATTTCGCTCTTATTGCCGGTGGTAAGGACCAGGTAACCAAACTTGTTGGAAAAAGCCATAAGGATGTTGCCCCGGATACGCGCCTGGATATTTTCTTCGGTTATATCCGGTTTTACACCGGTAAAACTATTCTTGAAAGTCTTCAGGTAGGCGTTAAAAACTTCCTTTATGGAGATTACGTGAAATTCAATCCCTAAATTGTTGGCCAGTTTTTGGGCATCTATCCGGCTCATTTTCGCGGAAAACCGGCTGGGCATAAAGAGGCCGACCACCCGGTCATTGCCCAGACCATCAACCGCAATAGCCGCGGTAAGGGCCGAGTCAATCCCGCCGGAGAGCCCGATGATTACCTTCTTAAATCCGTTCTTCTCCACGTAATCTCTGGTCCCGGTAATCAGAGCCTGATATACTTCGGCTTCATCCGGGAGTCGCTGTTCAATGCGCGGTTTGATTACCGGAGGCTTGGATTCCCGTTTACAACGCACGGGAATGACATATGTTTTTGTAACGCCAGAATCGTAGGGGGCGGATTTATCCGCCCCGCGGGCGCCATGAATGGCGCCCCTACAAGCGCGCTCTGGTTCAATATCCACGATAAGCAGGTCCTCGGCAAAAGATTTCGCCCTCGCCAGAACCTTGCCTTCCGGGTCAAAAACCACGCTCTGTCCGTCAAAGACCAGTTCGTCCTGACCGCCGACCAGATTGACGTAAACCAGAAATACTTCGTAATCTGCAGCCCGGCCGGACAACATCCGTTCCTTATGCTCCGCCTTGCCGCGCTGGTACGGCGAAGCCGAAATATTGATAAGACACTGGCTGCCGGCCGCAACCTGCTGGAAAGTCGGTCCGACCGGATGCCAGATATCTTCGCAGATACTGACTCCAAAACGGAAATTCCCCAAGGAAAAGACCTTGTTTTCGCGACCAGCCTTAAAATAACGCTCTTCGTCAAAAACGCTATAATTAGGCAAAAGGTGTTTATGGTAAATCGCCTGAACCTTTCCGCGGACAATGATTGCAGCCGCATTGTAAAGGTCATTTTTAGGCCCCTTACGGTCAATAAACCCCAGAATTGCAGTTATTCCAACGGTCTTTTTCGCAATCTCCGCAAGACCTTTAAGGTTAGCGTCTATAAAACTGGTTTTAAAGAGAAGATCTTCCGGCGGGTAACCGGTCAGGGCCATCTCCGGAAAGACAACCAGATCCGCTCCGGATTTTTGGGCGCGCTTAATATAACCGGATATCCGGGCTGTGTTTCCGGAAATATCTCCAACTGTAGCGTTTATCTGGGCCAGAGCAATTCTTGCCATAGTTAGGGGTTACCGAAGAATAAAATTGCCTATTTGCCAGAGATGATTTTGGAGCGAGACAAGGAGCGAAGAAGTTTGAGTAGTCACTGCACTA
>JAHJUB010000098.1 GCA_018829455.1 Candidatus Omnitrophota bacterium | reverse complement strand
CAGGCCCGGCTGTTTCTTTTCCAGAAGGGAAAGTATATCCTGGGCCGCAGTTTTAATTTTGGCGAATCTGATTACCAACAGCGTCTTACGGAAGAGAAGGGGCTTCTGCTTCGTTCCAGCCGTTTTCCGGCAGATGCGGAACCGGAGCCGGTTACCCCGGACGAAAGGCTTGCTTTTGGTCTTCCTTTTCGGCCGCAGGATTTTGCGCTGAAAAAGGGCGGCCAGATATCCCGGTCAAAGGATGTTTCTCCTTTATATATTGCGGTTGGCGGTCTGGTTATCCTATGGGTTCTTTTTTTCGCTTCTCTGAGGGCAAAGAATGCCGCGCTTCTCTCTTACCGGCAGATTAGCGGGGAGTTGGCGCAGCAAAAAGAGATGGCGCAGGTAGGCGGTACTTCCCTGGCGTCTATCCTTTCGGATAAGAACGTCACCCTCCTTCTTCAGGATAAGCTTTCACCCCTGGAAACGTTCAGCCGGTTTAACGAGGCGCTTCCGAACGATCTTCCTCTGAGTCTGGACTATCTTCAGATTGACCGTCAGAAATTGATTTTGAACGGCACGCTCGGCGCCCCGGCCCAGGCGGAGACGCTGGTAAATAAACTGGTCGCATCCGGTCGGTTTAACGAGGTCGTGCTGGGAGAGGTGAAGATTGAACGCGGAACCGTAAAGTTTCCCCTGACCGCCAAGATTGCCGTTGCTCAAAAATAAAATGAAGATAGACCGTAAATTTGTAATTCTGGCGGTTGTTCTTTTTTATCTTCTGGTAATACGCCTGGCAATTGCGCCTAACTGGCAGTCGGCCGGAAAACTTAAAAAGGAGACAGCCGATTTAAGCAAATCTTTAAGTTCTTTGACCACCCTGAACGCCGGGTATCTTTCGGAGCGCCGCGGTTTGGAAGCGGCTTTGCGCCGGGAGGGTTCTACCGGAATTCTTTCGGCGGCCCAGAATAAGGCGCAGGAGATGGGAATTGCCGCAAAATTAAAATCGGTTACGCCGATTGTCCGCGATTTGAACGCCGCGTTTCGCCTGGAAGGTTACGATTTACGCCTGGAAGAGGTCAGTTTGAAAGAAGCGATTCTTTTTTCGGAATCCATGCAGAAAGAAGATGGTTTCTACCTGGACCGGATCGTGCTGGAAAAGAGCAAGGACGGGATGAGTCTTTCCGCTCGGCTGCGCATCTTAACTATTAGGAAATTGTGAACCAGCCAAAAAGAAGGAAAATATTCATCTGTACCACGGACCACTCCGGAGATTTTCACGGCGCTTTACTCGCCGCGGCGCTGAAGAAGGAAGACCCGCAGGTTGAACTTTGCGGCGTAGGCGGCGAGAAAATGGCCGGGCAGGGCGTGCGTCTTCTCTTCAACCCGGTTTCCCATGCCGTGGTGGGTTTTTTTGAAATCGTGCGCTCCCTTCCAACCTGGCGGAAATTTTTGAACCAGGCGATGGAGGGTGTGCTTCAAGAGAAGCCGGAGAAAGTCGTCCTGATTGATTCGCCCAGTTTTAACCTCCGTCTGTTGCGTCAACTCAAAGATAAAGGGAAATCCCGTTTCGTTTACTACATCAGCCCGCAGGTCTGGGCCTGGGGGAGCGGACGGGTTAAAGAAATTGCGGCTTTCTGTGAACGGGTTTTGGTTATCTTCCCGTTTGAAGAGGAGATTTACCGGAAAGCCGGTGTGCCGGTCTCTTTTGTCGGTCACCCGTTTCTGGATACGGTAAGACCGCTCCTTAATCCTTCGGAATCTTTTCGCTATTTCGGTCTTTCACCGGATAAACCGGTGGTTCTGCTTCTGCCGGGCAGCCGGCTTTCCGAAGTGAGGGCGATTTTCCCGGCGATGGCAAAGGTGGCCCGGCGCCTAACACAGGATGGCCCGGTTCAGGCGGTGGTGTATCCGGCCAGTCCCGAAATCAGCCGGGAACTTTCCGGTTTAAAAGGTATAAAAATTATTACCGGAGGCGATAAGTACAGTCTTTTTTCCATCGCCACCCTGGCGCTGGCCGCCTCCGGCAGCGTAACGCTGGAGCTGACCCTGCTTTCTGTGCCTTATGTGCTGCTTTACCGGCTTTCGTACCTGACCTATTTTGCCTTGCGGACAATGGTGCGGGTTCCTTACGCCGGAATCACCAATCTTCTGGCCGGGAAGAGAGTGGCGCCGGAATTCATCCAGGCGCATTGCCGGCCGAATTACATCTTGCCGGTTGTCCGAGAATTGCTCCGGGATGAACAGAGCCGGAATATAATGAAGGAAGAGTTTGCGAAAATAAGAAATATGCTGGGTCAGCCCGGCGCCGCCGGCCGCGCCGCACACGAGGTTTTGAAAAATGTATAATCTGTGGTTGAATCTCCGCAAACTGGAGAAATACTTTAAGATTTCCTGGGGATTGTTGACAGCCGCTGTGTTCCTGATGGCGGTTGACGCTCTGCTGGGCGGTATTTCCTTATCCCTTGTTGCTCCGCTGCTTGACCGGGTTTTCAATCAGAATTCTTTCACCCTGCCGGCCACCCTGCCTCATTCTTTAGCGAATCTGCTTTCCGGTGTGGTGGAAGTCATCAATCGCCTACCGCCCCTCATTATTTTAAGAAACATGCTGGCCATTATTTTCGCCGCTACGGTCGTAAAGGCGATTGTTGCTTTTACGCAGACCTATTTCAATAATAAGTTTTCCCTGGTCATCGTCACCCGGCTGCGGATGAAAATTTTTGAAAAATATCTTTTGGCGCCTCTTTCCGAAAGCCAGAAGAAGAAGGTGGGTGAGCGCATTTCTCATTTTACCTACGATGTTGGAATTTTGAGCGCGACTTTCAGCAACACCATTTCCAAACTGATACTTAATATTTTTCAGGTTATCGTTTACTTTTTATTTATCCTTTTTATCAACTGGCGGCTTACCCTTATTTCGCTCCTGATTCTGCCTGCTTTTGTCTTGCCGCTGGCGCGGATAGGCAAAAAAATCCGGGAATTGACCCAAAAGAGCCAGGTTTCTTTCGGCAAGGTGAACAGTTACATTCAGGAAGTCCTGATAAATCTGCCGGTTGTCAAGGCGTATGTTGCGGAAAGCCGCGAAAAGGAACGTTTTGACCAGGAAATCCGGAACTTTTTGCGTATTTCCCTGAAGAGTGTTAAGCGCTATGCTGTCCTTGCCCAGATTACGGAATTAGTGGCTGCGATGGCCGCTGTTCTGCTGATCTATTTCGGCGCCCGGGAGGTAACAAGAGGCGTTTTGACCACCGGTCTTTTTATGGCTTTTATCGCCGGTCTTTTCGCCCTTTTTTCGCCGTTGAAAACAGTTATTAATAACCTGGCCAACCTTCAGCAGGCGGCCGCGGTCTTTCCCCGGGTCTTTTCCGTGCTGGATGAAGAAGACGAAAAAGAGACCGGAGAGGAAAGAGTTTCCGGATTTACCTCCGGGATAAGTTTTGACTCGGTTTCATTCCGTTACGGCGCCAAGAAACCGGTCCTGGACGGACTTTCGTTCCGGTTAGACCGGGGCAAGCGGCTGGGTATTGTCGGAGAGAGCGGAGTGGGCAAGACCACCCTCATTAATCTTTTGCTTAGGTTTTACCAGCCAACCGAGGGCCGGATTACGATTGACAATATTCCGGTTTCCCGTTTTACCCTCCACAGCTACCGGCGAATCTTCGGGCTGGTAACCCAGGACTCGCTCCTTTTTAACGATACGATTGCCAATAATATTACTTACGGAAGGCCGGATGCCGGGCCGGAGGAGATTGCGGAAGCAGCCCGGGTTGCCAATATCCATTCCCTGATTGAATCCCTGCCGGAAAAGTACCATACCTTAATCGGCGAACGGGGAGTCCTTCTTTCCGGCGGGGAGAGACAGCGGCTGGCTTTGGCCCGGGCGGTTCTAACTAATCCGAAGATTTTAATTCTGGACGAGGCAACCAGCAACCTTGATTCCGAGTCCGAGCGCCTGGTTCAGGAAGCGATGGAGAAGGTAATTGCCGGCCGCACCTGTCTGATAATCGCCCACCGGCTGTCAACTCTGCGGGATGTAGATTGGATTATCGTTCTGGAGAAAGGAAAGATTTTAGAGGAAGGTACGCACCAGGGGCTTCTGGAAAAGCAGGGACGCTACCACTATTTGTACACTTTACAACAGAGAAAGACGTAATACTTTATTCCTGATTTAGCACGCAGATTTACGCAGATAACCGCAGATACGGATTAAAGATTAAGCAATGCCAAACTTTACCACGGAAACACGGAAAATTCAAAATTAATAATTGGTTTGTAGCGGCAAAGCAAATCTTTGCCTAACTCTGTTTGGCAGAGCTGACGCTCTGCGGCTACAATATTATTTCATACTTCCGTGCCTCCGTGCTTCCGTGGTATTCTTTTTGGCATTATCCGGTTTTTTGACTCTGTCAAATTTTTTCTGTAATTTGATGTAGCCATCATTCTCTTTTAAGCGTTTACAAATTCCGGCACCAAGACTTCTTCTAACTGCGCCTCTTGTAATAAAGAGTCTAACGATTCGCCATAGGCATCTACCTCCTTGTTCTTTGACATATCCAAATAACGGTGGCCGGTTATCCAATCTTCGTGTATTTCCTGGAGAACTGCGGTGATAAGCCGCAAGAGGCTGTCCCGGTTGGGAAAAATTCTGACCAGCCTGGTCCGCTGTTTGACGCTCTGGCTTAAACGCTCCAAAAGATTATTGGTGGCCAGACGCTTGCGGTGTTCCTCCGGCAGCGCCAGGATGGTTAAGGTTTCTTCGGCTCCTTCTTCAATGATGTCGGCAACCTTCGAATGCTTGTTTTGATAGAGGGCCACCACCTTGTGTATTCTCTCCCGGGCGGTTTTTAAGTCTTCCGTCTCCCAGATATAATGGAGCGCCTTCACGATATTAGCCCTTTCTTTCCGGGAAACAAGACCCATAAGATTACGGATGAAGTGGACTCGGCAGCGCTGCCAGAGGGCGCCGGTAAATTCTTTCTCCGTTGCCGCCTTGATTCCCTTGTGGTCATCGCTAACCACGCAAACGACTCCGTTAAGACCCCGTTCTTTCAAACGCCGGAAAACAAGCGTCCAGGTGGGCCCGCTTTCCAAGTCCAGGGAATCTACCAGAAGAATTTCCCGGTAGCCCTGTTCATTAACACCGGCAACAATTAAAACCGCCTGGGTGACAACCACTCCATTCTGACGCACCTTTTCGTACCGGGCGTCCACCACAAGGTAAGGATAAGAGACGCCGGAAAGGTCGCGATTGCGGAATTTCTCCAGTTCTTCATCCATGGTTTTGCAGAGATTGGATACTGTGCCGGCCGAGAAATCGGTATCACATAAAACCTGGGTTATGTTTTCCACTCTTCTGGTAGTTACACCCTGGATGACTGTTTCCATCAGGGCCAGGCACAGGGCTTTTTCGCTTCTCTGGTATCTGGCAAACAGCTGGGTGGAGAAGGAGCCGTCCCGGGCCTGAGGGACGGAAAGATTAAGTTCGCCCATCCTTGTTTTCAAAGACCTTGGTTT
>JAHJUB010000097.1 GCA_018829455.1 Candidatus Omnitrophota bacterium | reverse complement strand
CGGAAAATAATTCCTTTTTGGGGGAAATTCGGAATACTCCTAATCAGCCCTTCCCATTTTTCCATTTCCATTTGCTGCCTCATTTAACAGCGCCAAGCAAGCTTGGCAACTACAGGAATTTGCCGTTTACTGTTTATGGACCGCTTTTATTTTTTTAAGGGCACCGCGGAATATCTGATGAACGCGCTGCCGGCTCAACGGCTTTTTAAATCTCTTCTGTAAATTTTCCGCTATTTCCCGATAAGTCAGTTGCGGCTGTTTTTGAAGTCCGAAACGGAGATTCAGCACCGCTTTTTCCATGGGGGTGAGCACGGAAAAGTATTTTTCAATCAAAGCGCCCTGTTCCAGGTTTTTTTCTATATTTTCCGTATTTTTTGCCGGAATGATGTCGGCCAGCGTACCGCCTTCGTCATCGGTGAATATGTGTTCGTCCAGAGAGATTTCTTTCAGGGCGCGGCGTTGGTTGATGCTCGCCAGCTGCTGTTCGGAAAGGACCAGGAATTTTCCAACCTCCATTTCAGTCGGTTCCCGACCAAGGGTCTGGATAAGAATTCCGGCAAAATGGTTATACCGGTGCATCAGTTCCGAAACACTTTCCGGAACGGAGAGGATTGACTGTTTTTTGACTAAAGCTCTGATGATATACCGCCGTATCCACCAGAAAGCGTACGAACTGAACTTTACTTCTTTCGCCTTCGCTTTTTTCAGGTTAAATTTGTTAATCGCCTGCAGAAGTCCGACGTATCCTTCCGCGATCATTTCCTCAACCGAAAGAGTTGATTTTCGGGAATAACTCCAGGCGATTTTAGCAACCAGCGCCTGGTGGGCTTTAAAAATCTCTTCCCGCGCTTTTTCGTCGCCCTTTTGTAACCGCGTAAATAATTTTATTTCGTCCATTCACCCGGGTTTCAAAATTTTCATTACGATTTTTTCCACTTCTTCCAGATTCACCTTCTTTTTTAAACCGGCCTGGGCAAAATCGGCCCGGCCCCCTGCTCCGCCGCCCAGCAACCCGGCGGCTTGCCGTAAAATTTCATTGGCTTTCAAACCTCCGGAAATAAGGTCGGGAGTTAGACCCAGAAAAATCTGAGATTTTTCCGCTCCGGAAAGCAGTATCAGTATGGCGCTTTCCAATGACTTTTTTTTGAGGTAATCAATCAGCGCTCTTGCCTCTTCCGGCGAAAGCAACGACTGGGTCGTTGTCAGAAGATTTATCCCGGCAACGGATTTTTTACCCCTAATCATTTTTTCGGCGACCTGGTTAAGATAGCCGGCGGAAAAGAAGAAGCCGGTTTTTATTTTCAGTTTCAGGTGTTCTTCCGCGTGTCGTTCTATTTCCTGGCGAATCCATTCTGGTTCCACTTTTAGATAGGCAGCCACTTCAGAAAGGTATCTTTCCCGCTCCTTTATCCGGGAATAGGCCGGTTTTCCGGTAACCGCTTCAATCCGTTTCACTCCCTGTCCAATGGAAGAAAAACTGGTAATCAGGCAGAAACCGATACTGCCGGTGAAATCAAGGTGGATTCCACCGCACACTTCTTTGCTGAAATCGCCGGCGGTGACTACCCGGACTTTCTCGCCGTATTTTTCGGTAAATAAAGCGATAGCGCCTTCCGCTACGGCCTCTTTTAATTCTTTTTCCGCGATTGTCACCGGTCGGTTTGACCGTACTATTTCGTTAACCAACTCTTCAATGCGGCCAAGTTTCTCCGTATCTATTTCTCCGGAAAAAAGAAAGTCAAAACGCAGATATTCGGACGTCACCAGGGAACCGGCCTGTTTTACTTCGCTGCCCAGAACCCGGCGCAAAGCCGAATGGAGCAGGTGGGTCGCGGTATGGTTTGCCGCAATCTGCTGCCGTATTCCTATATCCACCTGTGCGGTTGCAGCAGCGTTCTTGGCCGCGGTTCCTTTTTGAAATAAACCCAGATGGTGGATAAATCCGGATTCGTCTATCCGGGTTTCCCGGACAGAAAACTGGAAACCGTCTCCAATAATTTCTCCGGTGTCTCCCTGCTGACCGCCCCGTTCCGGGTAAAAAGGCGTTTCCGACAAAATTAGGGAATATTGATTGTCTCCAACCGGGATAATTGCCAATACGGAAGATCGGGCAACGCCGGTTTGGTAACCGACGAACCGGGTGGGCGAAAGTCCGGCCAGGTAACTGCGGTCGGCAATCAGTTCAAAAGAGGTGGCTTTACGGCCGGCTGCTCTTTGCCGGGTCATTTCCAGTTCAAAACCGGTTTCATCAAAAAAAAGGTCTTTTTCGGCCGCGATTTCCTTGATTGTGTCCAATGGAAGACCATGAGTGTCGTAAAGTTGGAAAGCGACTTTGCCAGGCAGGGTCTTATCCTTAAATTCCGTTTCAAATCTCTGGAAAAGGGTTCGGCTTTCCGAAAGAAGATTACAGAAACGGTCTTCTTCACCGGCAATCGTTTCCCGAACGAACCCCTCCCGTTCCGAAAGATACGGATAATACGGTCCCATTATCCGGACAACTTCGGGAACGAGTTCGGCCAGCAAAGGCTCGTCCACTTTCAGCGTATGCAAAAATTGCACTGCCCGCCTCAGGATCCGGCGGACCACGTAT
Organism: Candidatus Omnitrophota bacterium; assembly: GCA_018829455.1. Classification (GTDB taxonomy): domain Bacteria; phylum Ratteibacteria; class UBA8468; order MWAK01; family MWAK01; genus JAHJUB01. The sequence goes on along the minus strand of JAHJUB010000097.1, from coordinate 8,122 downwards.
CCCCTGCCCTCGTTGCCGGGAACGATATTTTCCGCAAGGGTAAACGTTAAAGCGCGAACGTGGTCAACTATTGCGCGAAAAGCAGACCGGGTATTCTCGTTTTTTCGGTAAGCGATGCCGGAAAGCGTTTCCAATTTTTTGATTATCGGCCGGAACAGGTCGGTGTCAAAGTTTGATTCGGCTCCCTGGCACAGGGTGGTAATTCGCTCCAGACCCATTCCGGTATCTATGCCGCGGCGTTTCAGAGGCAGAAATTCGCCATTTTTGGTTTTATCAAATTGAGGAAAAACAAGGTTCCAGAATTCCAGATATCTTTCACAATCACAGCCCGGGGCACAGGAAACCTTTCCGCAGGAAAAAGCCGGGCCGCGGTCAAAATATACCTCCGAACAGGGACCGCAAACGCCGGTTTCGCCGGCCGGTCCCCAGAAATTATCTTTTGCGCCCAGTCGGACAATCCGTTTTTCCGGCAGATATTTTTTCCAGATTTCAACCGCTTCCCGGTCCTCGGTGTAAACCGACACCCAAAGATTGGCTTCCGGCAGATTGAGGTGCTGTATCAAAAATTCCCAGGCGAATTCAACAGCGCCTTCTTTAAAATAGTCTCCGAAAGAAAAGTTGCCCAGCATTTCCAGAAAGGTATTGTGTCTAAAATCAAAACCCACGTTTTCCAGATCGCTGTCCTTACCGCCGGCCCGCAGGCACTTCTGGCAGGATGCAGCCCGGACATACGGGATTTTACCGGAACCGGCCCAGAAGTTTTTGAAGGGAACCATTCCGGCCGAAGTGAACAGCAGGGTCGGGTCCTCCGGTGGTATCAGGGGAATTCCCGGCACAACAATATGCCCTTTTTCCTTGAAGAAATCAAGGTATTTTTGTCGTATTTCGTAACTTTGTAAAAATTTCGTGAACATTAGTTTAAGTTGGAAAACTTCCCGGCTATTTTCGGCGAAAAACCCCGGTTTATCAAAAACTGAAAAATACGTCTTTTTCGGGCTATCGGTTCCAGATTTTTAAGGGTAGCCGCCTTCTTCTTCGCCAGGTCCTGCGCTGCGGCTTCTTCCGCCTCCGGTTTGATTTCATCAAGGACTTCCCTGATTGCCTTCGTTGGAATTCCTTTAGTTCTCAGTTTCATTTCCAGGAGCCGCCGGCCGGAAGGATGGTTGGCAACCCGGGATTGGATGTAATTTTGGGCAAAAGCCCGGTCATCAAGGTAACCGGATTCTGTCAGTTGGTCCAAAACGGTTTCCACGTTATCCGGTTCCCCTCTGATAGACAGTTTCCGGGCCATTCCCAACCGGGTGTAGGCTCGCCGGCTAAGAAGTTTGTAGGCATACGCAAGCAAATCCTGTTTCATAATGTGCCGCCGGACAAATTATATTATCATTTACCGCATCTTCCCCGCAAAGAATTCAAATTGTAGGGGCGCCATTCATGGCGCCCGCGGGTTTGATGAATCAAACCCCTACGTTTGAATATCTCTTTCAACAAAACGGACGGTAGTTCTTCTTCCCTGATCTTGACAACTGCCTTTCCTTTCGCAAAAAGAAAACCGCTCTTGCGGCCGGCGGCAATGCCGATATCCGCGGCTGCAGCTTCGCCGGGACCGTTAACCTCACAGCCCATTACCGCAACCTTCAGCCCCGCGTAATCCCGGGGATAACCGGGCAGACCCTTGAGTCCGGCCTCCACTTTTTCTAAAATTCCAAAAAGATTAACCTGGCAACGACCGCAGGTCGGACAGGAGATAATTTCCGGGTAAAAATATCGCAATCCCAACGCCTGAAGAATCTGTCGTCCGGCTTCAATCTCTTTCTCCGGAGGTTCGGATAGCGACACCCGGATTGTATCGCCGATTCCCTCTTCCAGGAGAGAACCGATGCCGATTGCGCTTTTGACCAGAGATAAATTACCCCGGCCTGATTCGGTAATTCCCAGATGCAAGGGATAATCAAACCGTTGGCGGAAGATGCGGTTTGCCAGAATGGCGGTCCGGACTGAAGACGATTTAAGGGAAACAATCAGGTTTCGGAAATCTTCTGCTTCAAAAATCTGCAGGTAGTTTTCGGCTGCGGAGACCATGGCGCGAGCTAGGGCTGATTCGTCCCCCTCACCCCCACCCTCTCCCCTATGGGGAGAAGCATAGTGAGGGGGAAAATTCAAAGACCCGGAGTTGACCCCGATTCTAATAGCAACATTCCCCTTCTTGGCTTCCCTGATAATCTTCTTCAGTTCTTCCGGATTTTTGATGTTTCCGGGGTTAAGCCGGATTTTATCGGCGCCGGCTTTGATCGCGGCTAAAGCCAGTCCGCTCCGGAAATGAATATCAGCCACCAGGGGCAGAGCGGTCTTTTTTCGGAGGGATTTAAATGCGGTTAAATCGTCCTGGTCACGTATTGCCAGGCGGATAATCTCCGCGCCGGCATCGCAAAGGGAACGGATTTGATTCAGCGTATTCCAGAGGTCTGCGGTTTTAGTCTTGGTCATCCCCTGGACGGAAACCGGGGCGCTGCCGCCGATAATCAAACTGCCTACTTGGACCGGACGGGAGGTTCTCTTTCGGCAAGTCATTACATTTTGCGGCTGAAAATTCTTAAAATGTCGTTGTACGTAACGAAGAGCGCCAGGAGGATTATCAGGCCAAACCCGAGCGTTTGGGATATTTCCAGAAAACGACGGCTGGGCTTGCGTTTTCGGATGCTTTCAATCAGCACGCCGGCAACGTGCCCACCGTCAAGCATCGGAAAAGGGAACAGATTTACAATGGAAAGGTTCACGCTCAAAAGCGCCAGAAAGTAAAGAAAACCGCTCCAGCCGGTTTGCACAAACTGCCCGGTCATCTGGGCGATGCCTACCGGACCGGCCAGTTCCCGGGTAGAAAGTTCGCGGGTGAATAGTTTACCCAGGTAGTAGAAGATGAGTCCGGCAACCCGGAACGTTTCTTTGCCGGCCCGACCGAACGCCGGGATAACGCCAAACTTTTCCCTGGTTACGGACGGTATAATTCCAATCAAACCAACGGTCTCCTGTCCTTGCGCCGTCTTAATCGTTTCAATCTTCGGAATAACCTTGAAGTTCAAAAACTCTTTTCCCCGAAGAATCTCCAGCGTAATCTCCTGACCCGGGTATCGGTGAATTTCTTTGGAGAGCGTCAGCCAGTCGGTTACCTTCTTGCCGGCGACCCGGGTAATCAAATCTCCGCTCTTGATTCCAACGCTCTGAGCCGGAAAACCGGGTTGCATTTCGCCTACCAGCGGCTGCCGGTAATTGACCGTCTGTATCCCCAAAATAAAGACAAGCGCAAAAACCAGAAATCCCAGAACGAGGTTGTGAACCGAACCCATAATGAGGATTAAAGCACGCTGTCCGGCCGGTTTGGCGAAATATTCATCGCCTTTCGGCTCTTCCTTTCCGTAACCATCTTCTCCGGCCAGTTTTACCGCGCCGCCGAACGGAATCAGGGCAACCTGGTAGAGAGTATCGCCTCTCTTGAAACCAAAGAGTTTGGGTCCGAAACCAAAGGTAAACAATTCTACCTTTACCCCGCATTTCCGGGCGGTCCAGAAGTGACCGAGTTCATGGGAGATGATTAACACCCCAAAAATAAAGACGACCGCCAGAATATTGATTAAGTGAACTATCATATTATTTATTTTACCACATAAAAAGTCCCCCTGACAAGGGGGATTTAGGGGGTTGGGGACTTTGGGGGGTTTTTGTTGTCTGCGCTTAATCTTCTCAAACAAGTCAGAATATACACCTTCCGGATTATTCAAAACTTCCTGGTTGGCATATCGAATCACATCAATCCCGATTTGATTGAGGCGCGCTGTGCGTTGTAGATCATAGTTCACTTGTTCCGCATGACTATCGCCGTCAATTTCAATCGCCAGCATCAGTTCAGCGCAGTAGAAATCAACGATATATTGGTCCAGCGGCTTTTGACGGGTGAACTTGCGATTGGCAAATCGCTTGTTTTGCAGTACCTTGAACCATAATTTATTTTCGGCGGGTGTTGGATTTTTTCTATTTTCTCGGGCCTTCTCTGTAAGAACCGGATTGTAGGGGATATAACCCCCCTCGCCCCCCTTGTCAGGGGGGAGATAACCCCCCGTGCCCCCCTTATCAGGGGGGGTAATTGTCGACGAAAAAGAGCGCTTTTAGTTTACACTCTTCATACTCCCGCCTGGAGTTGGAATCAAAGGTGATTCCGCCGCCAATCCCCATTTCACCTTCTTTTCCGGTAATAAGAAGGGTGCGGATAGCTACGTTAAAGACCGCGTCACGGTTGGGAAAGAAAACCCCCACGGCTCCGGTATAGACGCCGCGTTCTTCCTTTTCCAGTTCCCGGATGATTTCCATCGTTCTGATTTTGGGCGCGCCGGTAACCGAACCGGAAGGGAAAATGGCTTCAAACAAGCCCCCGAAAGAAAGGTTCTCTTTAAGGATACCGGAAATAGTGGAAGTCATCTGAAAGAGTGTTTCATATTCTTCAATATCAAAGAGCGAATTAGTCCGAACCGTACCCACCTCGGAAACCCGGCCTAAATCGCTGCGCATAAGGTCAACAATCATTACGTTTTCGGAGCGTTCTTTAGGGCTCTGCTCCAAAAGTTGTATCTGCTGTCTGTCCCGGCAAGCATCTTTTCCCCGGCTGATGGTGCCTTTCATCGGCCGGACAATAATCTTTTGACCGAACTTGCGGAAGAAGAGTTCCGGAGAGAAAGAGAGCAGGGAAAAGTCGTGGTCTTTGATGAAAGCGGAATAAGCGACCGTTTGCCTTTCCCGCAGGTCCTGGTAAAGGCCGAAAGAAGAACCGGAAAAATTAAACTTGCATTTCAGGGTATAGTTAACCTGGTAAGTATCTCCGGCCGTAATTAGTTCTTTGATGCGGCCGACGTTTTTTTTATATTCCGTAAAACCGACGTTGAGCAGGGGTTTGTTTAAGGTATAATTTTCGGGAAATCCGGACTCCTCCGGCAGGGAACCGCCGGAGAAGAGACCGGATTGATGGTCAAATATCAGCGGTTTCCGGAAGAGATAAAAACGGGCAAGGGGAATTGTAGGGGTCGCATTTATGCGACCCGCGGGCGCCATGAATGGCGCCCCTACATTAAAGGAATTGCCGGCCTCGTAAGAAAAGAAACCGGCCAGGTAATAGCCTGTCTTCAAAAAAGAGTCTATTTGATTGAAGAACAGGGGCAGGTCCGAATAATTATTGATTTCAATTTTGCCGGCCGGTTTACAAAAGATATAGGAAAGAAAGTTTTTGGGGTCGCAGCGGGTAGTCTCCAGAAGCGCAAAAGGCTCTTTATCGGCGAGAAAAGAGAGGGTGTTTTTAACTGGTAAAGAATGGTAAGGGGTCATTTCATTGTGAGAAAGAGCCTGAGGCATTGACGGGAATCCCTAAAAGGAAACGGGTGAGCTGCCGGGTTTCTTCGGAAATTTTCAGTACTTCGGCCAGCGTCAACCGGGAAGAAGGCGTTTCTTTTGCCATGACCTTTTTCACCAGAGGCAGGATTTCTTCAAATTCAATCAACCCGTTCAGGAAAGCGTTGACCGCTTCTTCGTTCGCCACCGAAAACCTTACCGGATAACTACCGCCCTTCTCCAGGATGCGATAGGCAAGAGTCAAAGCCGGGAACTGGCGGTGAGTTGGTCGGTGAAAGGTGAGTTTACCCAAATCCTCCAGGCAAAGCGAAGTAGATACCGAATTGGCCGGCGGCTTTTCCGGCCAGAAGAGCCCGGAGGCGATCGACAGCCGCATATCGGGGGCGGAAAGATTGGCTATGGTGAAACCGTCGTCAAATTCAACCATCCCGTGGACCGCAACCTGCGGATGAATCAAAACTCCAATTTTTTTCGGCGGCAAACCGAACAAATAATGCGCCTCAATTATTTCCAGGGCCTTATTCACCATTGTCGCGCTGTCAACGGTAATCTTCCGGCCCATTTTCCAGACCGGATGGGCCAAAACATCTTCCAAACTCATCTTCCCTTTCTTTTTTTGCCAGAAGGGACCGCCGCTGGCGGTAAGATAAATCTTTTTAATACTTCGCTTCGGAAAAGCCGAAACGATTTGGAAAATGGCATTATGTTCGCTGTCCAGAGGAATGATTTGAACGCCGGATTTTTTTGCCTTATCCGTCAGGAGACTACCGGCCATTACCAACGCTTCTTTGCTGGCCAACGCCAGGTTTGCGCCTGATTCTACGGCCCAGAAAGCCGGCATCAGAGAATCCGTGCCGGGAATCGCCAGTACCACCAGATCCACCTCCGGACAAAAGAGCATCCGGCGCAATCCGTTGGTTCCAAAAAGCAATTTCGTTCTTTCCCCGAAACCTTTTTTCGCTAAAGCAGCGCGGTCGGAAACAACTGCGCCGGTTAAAGTTACCACTTCCGGTTTGAATTCAGCCGTCTGTTTTCTTAGCAATCCGACCCGGCTGTGACCGGAAAGGCCCACAACCTTAAATCGGTCCGGAAAACGCCGGATAACCGCCAGCGTGTTGCAGCCGATGGAACCGGTGGAGCCAAGGATTACAATCCTTTTCATTGAACGTCTCCGAAGCGCCGCTTTCTTTCCTTAAAAGCGGCGAGCGCGGCAGTGAACTCCGGGACGCTGAAATCCGGCCAGAGGGTTTGGGTGAAATGCAACTCCGCATAGGCGGACTGGAAAAGGAGGAAGTTGGACAACCGCAACTCTCCGCTGGTGCGGATGATTAAATCCGGCGGCGGCAATTCCCGGGTGTCAAGATATCGGCTGAAGAGGTCTTCGGTAATCCGGGACGGTTCCAGTCTTCCGGCCTGTACTTCTTCGCCGATTCGGCGCGCCGCCCTTACGATTTCATCCCGGCTTCCGTAATTAAGGCAGAGAGCGACGTTAACTTTCCGGCCGGATGCGGTTTCGGATTCGCAGTAAGCCATCAAGTTCTGGAGGGTTTCCGGAAAAGCGGTCCGGTCACCTAAAAACAAGACCCGGACACCTTCCTTTTTCATCCCGGCCGTTTTGTTTTTTATCTTTTCCGCGAAAAGTTTAATCAAAAAACTGACTTCTTTTCCCGGTCTGTTCCAGTTCTCCGTGGAAAAGGCGTAAAGCGATAAATATTTGACGCCCAAATCCGGGCAGGCGCGTACGATTTCATCAATCCGGTCTGCGCCGACTTTGTGGCCGAAAATCCTCGGCCGGCCGTGCTTTTTGGCCCAGCGGCCGTTCCCGTCCATTATGATTCCGACATGCATAAACGCTCCGGTGTTTGGTTCGTAAAACGCCCTGCGTGTTAGACAAAACTACGCAACTCATAAACGAGGGCTCGCCGTGTTCTCGTCTATACCTCAAGACGAGCCACGGCTACTCATTTACTCGTCTTGCTTGTTTTGTTTCTAACACTCCGTGAAGTTTTACTTAACCAAACATCCTCGCTTGGGTATTTTTACAAGGTAAATGTTTCCCCGAGGTAAAAACGCCTGGCTTCCGAATTGTTTACCAATTCCGGTCCGGAACCGGAAATCAGAATTTTTCCCTGGAAGACAAGATAGGAGCGGTCTGTAATAGACAGGGTCTCGCGGACGTTGTGGTCGGTAATTAAAATTCCGATGCCGGAGCGGGCCAGGTTCCGGATAATCCCGCGGATATCTTCAATGGTAATCGGGTCAATTCCGCTGAACGGTTCATCCAGCAGAAGGTAGGCGGGGTTAAGCACGAGACTGCGGGCAATCTCAACCTTGCGGCGTTCACCGCCGGAGAGAGTGCCGGCGATTTGCGACGAAAGCGGGGTCAGCCCCATATTTTCCAGCACTTCCAGCCGGCGTTTTTTCTGTTCTTTCGCCGAAAGCGGCTGGAACTGAAGGACCGCGGTCAGGTTATCTTCCACGGTCAATTTACGGAAGACTGATGGTTCCTGCGGCAGATAACCCAGACCCAACCTCGCCCGCCGGTACATCGGCAATCGCGTTATCTCTTTATCGTTCAGCCGGACGCTTCCTTGGTCCGGACGGAGCCAGCCGACCAAAAGGTAAAATGTGGTTGTTTTTCCGGCGCCGTTCGGTCCCAGAAGCCCGACGATTTCGCCCTGTTCCACCTTAAGGGAAAGACCGTTTACCGCCGGTTTATCGCGATAACTCT
>JAHJUB010000096.1 GCA_018829455.1 Candidatus Omnitrophota bacterium | reverse complement strand
CGCCGCAGTATATTCTTCGGCGCGATGATGGTGGCAACCGGCGAGGCAGACGGAATGGTGGCCGGCATAGACGCCGCGACCGCTATCGTCCTGCAATGCGCCGGACTGGCCATCGGCCTGGCGCCCGGCATTTCCATCCCCAGCAGTTTTTTCGTTATGGCCTTCCCGGAACTCTTAGGCGAAAAAGACAAAGTTTTAATTTACGCTGACTGCGCAGCCGCGGTGGAACCGGACAGCGAGCAATTAGCCGGCATCGCCGTACTCACCGCCCAAAACGCCAAACGTCTCCTGGGAATTGAACCAAAGGTCGCTTTTCTCTCCTTTTCCACCAAGGGAAGCGCCAGCCACAGCCGCACGGAAAAGGTAATCAAAGCGGTGGAGATTGCCGGGAAGATGGCGCCGGAAATAGATTTTGACGGAGAAATGCAGGCGGACGCGGCCCTGGTACCGCGGGTCGCCGCCAAGAAAGCGCCGGGGAGCAAGGTTGCCGGAAAAGCAAATATTTTGATCTTCCCGGACCTGGACAGCGGGAACATCGCCTACAAATTAAGCCAGTACCTGGCCGGCGCCACCGCTTACGGACCGATTGTCCAGGGATTTAACCGGCCAATCAACGACCTTTCCCGCGGAGCCACCGCCAAAGACATATACGGCGTGGCGGTGATTACCGCGCTGCTGGGGTAAAAAAGAATTTTGTAGGGGCGGGGTTGCATCCCCGCCCGTGTTGGGAGGGGTCGTAGCCCCTCCCCTACATTTAAGGAAACGACAGAATTATTAACGGAGGCCAAACGATGAAAATTCTGGTATTTGAAGATGAAAAGGCGACAAACCTATACCCCTTGACCTATCTGCGTCCAACCTGGGAACTGCTCTGCGGAACCGGCACCCTGCTGGACAAGGTCAAACGTCATTTTCCGAATATAGAGATTCATTTCTGGTGCCGTTCGGAAATAGCGCCGGTCCTGAACCGCAAGTATGGTAAGCCGGTAAATGACATCAAGAGCATCCTCGGCCCGGAAAGCGTGATGCTGCTCAACGGCCGCTGGCTGCTGGGTCCGGGAGAATTTCTGCCCACCAAGGCGGAAGAACAGGGGGTCTGCGAGGATACCCTTCTTTACGGACACCTTGCACCGGAAAAAATAGAGCCCCAGGATAACCTGAAATCTCTCCTGGAAAAAGCGTCTTGTTTGCCCAAAAAAGAGATGAAGGCGCGGCTGATAAGTAACCTCTGGGAGCCGGTAAAGTATAACGCGGAAGCGATTAAAGAGGATTTTGAGTTGATGGGTAAAAAAGGCGTCCTGGGCGCGATGGCGCCGGAAAGCACAATCTACGGACCAAAGGAGAATGTTTACGTGGCGCCCGGCGCGGAAATCCACCCGATGGTGGTGCTGGACACCAAAGGCGGCCCGGTCATCATCGCGGAAGGCGTCAAGGTCTTCCCTTTTACCCGGATTGAGGGACCGGCCTACATCGGGCCCAACTGCCAGATTGTCGGCGGCAAAATCCGGGAGGGCTGCAGTTTCGGTCCGGAATGCCGAATAGGCGGTGAGGTGGAAGAGAGCATCATCCAGGGGTATTCCAATAAGTACCACGACGGGTTCCTGGGCCACGCCCACGTCGGCGAATGGGTGAACCTGGGCGCGCTTACCACCAACAGCGACCTGAAGAATGACTACTCCACCGTTTCCATCAAGACCGGCAAAGCGCTCCAGGACACCGGCGAGATGAAGGTGGGTTCCTTTATCGGAGACCACACCAAGACCAGCATCGGAACCCTGATGAACACCGGCACTGTCGTCGGCATAATGTGCAATATCCTGGGCGTCGGCGCGCTCCTGCCCAAACACCTGCCGTCGTTCGCCTGGTTCATTGAAGGCAAGGTGATGAAGGGGTTCGGCCTGCAGAACCAGTTGCAGACCGCGAAAGCGGCCCTGGCGCGGCGGAAGAAAGAATTGCTGCCGGAAGAAGAAGCGCTGATTGGCCAGGTGTGTGAAATGACTAAAGAAGCACGATTAGAAGCGGTAAAGAAGTCTCGGGGATAGAATTATTTTTGGAGGATGGATGGAAAATACGGCGGAAAGAGTGAAGGCGGTGGTGGCCCGGCAACTGAAGGTCTCTCCGGATAAGGTTAAGGATGAATCCGATTTCGTGAAGGACCTGGGCGCGGAAAGCATCCAGAGTTTGGAACTGGTCGCGGCCTTTGAGGAAGAGTTTGATATTGAGATGGATGAGGAGAAGGCGCTCCAGATTAAGAACGTTAAAGACGCGGTTGATTTCATCTCAAAAATCGTTCAAATGTAGGGGCGGGGTTACCTCCCCCCTGACAAGGGGGGGCGAGGGGGGGTTACCTCCCCGCCCACGGGATGACACCATAGACAGGCGGGACTTGTCCGCCGAAGCTTTAGCGAAGGCGGACGCCTGTCCTACTACATTTATGATACAGGGGATATCCGGAGCCCGGGGCAAGGTCGGTATTGATTTTACCGCGGAATCATGCCTGCAAATGGCAACGTCTTTCGGCGCTGTCATCGGAAAAGGCAAGGTTCTGGTCGGCCGGGACACCAGACCATCCGGTTTGATGGCGTTTAACGCCGTAAAAGAAGGCCTTCTGGCCACCGGCCATCCGGTGGTGGACTTAGGAATAGTTCCGACTCCGGCGATTGAATTTGCGGTAACGCATCTCTCGGCCGCCGGCGCAATCATCATTACCGCCAGCCATAACCCCGGCGAATGGAACGGTCTGAAGTTTCTGGATAATAACGGGCTCTTCCTCTCCCCGGAAAAGGTCGCAAAAGTCTACAATCCTGTTTCAATACAGAAACGTAGTGGCGCCATTTATGGCGCCCGCGGCTCGGCTGAGCTCGCCGAAGTCGGGTCGGATAAATCGAGCCCCTACAAAGAAAAGTTTGAAATACTTCCCCAATACCTGAAAAATGTCCTGAAATTAGTTGACGTCCAACTCATCCGGCAGAGGAAGATGAGGGTTGCGGTTGACTGCGTCAACGG
>JAHJUB010000010.1 GCA_018829455.1 Candidatus Omnitrophota bacterium | reverse complement strand
GTTGAATGGCCAGGACCAGGAAGGTGCCGGAACCGCAGGCCGGGTCCAGCACTCTCTTTTTGGTATCGCCATTATATCCGGTTTCATTAAGGACCATTTCCGCCAGCCAGTCCGGAGTATAGTATTCGCCGAGCCGGTGCCGGACTTCCTGCGGGACCAGATATTGATAGAGTTTTTTGATAAGGTCTCGGGTGGAGTTGGGGTTGAGGGTGCTTGTTGCCGGTTCAAATTCCGAAAGAGCCCTGGTTATCTCCCGGATTGCTTCTTCTAGCCGTGGGGACCAGGCATCAAGGTACCAGCGGAAAAAATCGCCTTCCAGAAAATTGGTAATTCCCCGGCGAGCGTATATTCCGCCGTCTTCTATGTCGGAAAGTTTAGCGGTTAAGCCATCTTTGGAAGCGTGGGTAAGTTCGGCGGTAAACGAGGAACTGAAAGTGGTTTCCCGCAACGTCAGAAGTTCCGCCGCGATAAGTTTCATTAAAAAAGCGAAGTAGGTATGAACGGAAAAAAGAAGTTCCTGGAAATCAGTTTCCTGGCCGACCCGGTACAACGTTGATAGGGCGACCGCCTCTTTTTCCTGATGGGCGCTGAACTGCTCGCCGTAAACAATGCCGAAAAGGCGTTTCCACTCATTGAAAAAGACGCTTACTCTTTCATTTCCCCAGTGTTCCAGCGCATCGGCAAAAGCCGAAACCGCTTTTGGCGCAAGTTCGCTTTTAGGCCCAAACTTTTCGGCCAGGTTTTCCGCGGTGAGCGGCAGGCGTGCCAGAGCGCGCAGATAAATCAGGAACGTTCGGGCGCTTTCGGAGTTGAAGGAATAAGGTCCGCGCAGGACAAACTCTGTTTTTCCGCCTGCCTTAATTTCCGCGGCGCGAAACTGAACAAAAAAGATGGATTCGCCGTCAAACCCAACGCCAACCGGTTGGGTTGCTTTGGAATCCCGGGATTCCGCGGAGAGATAGTCCGTTAATTGCTGATAGGCGTGTGCTACGTTTCCTTTGGAAGAAAATGAACCCGGAGATTCGTATTCAATAATTAACTGCCCGTGAACGGCGTCGGGTCGTCCGCGGAAAATGGTCTTTGCCTCGGCGCTGGCGCGTTCATAACGGGAATGAATTTTGACGGGACTTTTAAGAACAGGGTCCAGTATCTTTTCAAATCCAATCCTTAACTCTTCTTCTGTCTTGACCTGGCGAACCATCTTTCTTGTTCCGGCAACAAGATTATCCGCCAGCCCTGAAAGTGAATTTTCGTAATCCATTTTACCTCATATCTCCTGGTTATCAGCGAAACAAATCTTTTTCCGGGTTTTCTTTCTTTTCCAGAGCGATTATTTTTTCAATCAATTTTCGGGCCGTATCTATTGAAGACTTTGCTTCGGAAAATGTGATGTGATTTACCGAGTCATAAATAAATTCATGCCGCCGCCTTCGCATTCGGTTAAAATGTCCAAGCAAGTTCTCAAATTCTGCTCCAAGAATTAATTTGGCAAACTCAATTATCGTTTTGTGTGAATTTTTTGTTGTCGGCAGGTACCCTTTGGAATACATTAATGCCCGACCGGCTCTTATCATCGCATGGTAGGCAATTGTAAAGGTCCAGGTTAAATCAATTGATAGGTTGGATTCGGCAGTCTTTAAGTCTTTTTGCGCTCTTTTTAACTGTCGCTCTATCTGCTTAAAATCCGGATTTTGCTTTTTGATGAGATTATCTTTCAGAAATTCTTCGTAATTCATTTTCTGCTCCGGTTATCATCACCTTTTTATCCTTTAAAATCTCCAAAAGAAATGGATTTCTCTTTTCTATTTCTTTTTTAAACTCTTTTAATTCATACAACCGGTAGTTAACCTCCCGACCTATCTTTTTTTCCATTTTGTCCAGTTCTTTTATTAATGCGTCTTCGTCTATGATGCCAATGACAATAAGGTCAATATCGGAAAGATAGTTTTCCGCAGATTTGGCGTAGGAACCGTATATAAAAGAGAATTTAATGTTTTTTATCTGTTTAAGCGATTCCCTGAGACTCCCAACTACGCCCACCGTTTTGAAAACAATGCTCTTTAATTCCTGATAAAGAGGATATCCTTTATTTACCTTAAAATATCTTGCATTTGCTTTATACTCGCTCACCAGAATTCCTTCTTTTTCCATATTGTTTATTGTTTTTTGGAAATAGCCCGGTTTTTTATTAAGGATCCTTCCGATTTCCTGCATATAGAAGGACCGGTCCGGATTCGTAAAAAAAAGCCCCAGTAGTTCCGCCCTGTTTTTGGTGAGTTGCTTCATATTTGTATGTATTCTACATATAATTGTATAACTTTAACATACAAAAGTCAAATTTATTGTCAGCCGCAAGTCAAATTTCCGGGATTTTTAACGAGGAAAGACCGGAAAGGAGAGCCCGGAACATGTTTTTGAAGAGCAGGAGTTGGACTATTAGGGAAACGGAGGTGAGCACGATGCAGATTATACCGGGTTTAACCCCGTTTTCTCCGTAGCGGAACAGGTAATGACCGCCGATGAATAAGCCCAGCGGAGGAAAGAGGAAACTGAGGACATATCCGCCCGCCGGGTTGAATTCCAATCTGCCAGACTGAGGTGTAGTTTGTCTAAGCAGTTCCGAAATGAGCCGGTCTTTCTCGGTTTCGCTGAGGTGTGTGGATTCGTTGATTTTTTTAATCTGTTCCGACAACATTTTTTCCGTCATAGTGTTTGTATAAGATTTAGGCGCAATTTACCGTTGTATGGTAACATATTTTAGTATAAAATGAAACTTTTTCCCAAAATTTAGCGGAGGAAATTATGACGCGGGAAATCAGAATTGGAATGGTCGGCTACAAATTTATGGGTCGGGCGCACAGCAATGCTTTTTCCCAGGCGGCCCATTTTTTCAATCTGAAAGCCCGGCCGAGACTGAAGGTTGTCTGCGGACGACATGAGGCGGAAGTGAAAGAGTTCGCCGGACGATGGGGATACCAGGATTACGAAACGGACTGGCGCCGTCTGGTGGAAAGGGACGACGTTGACCTGATTGATATTTCCACCCCCAATAATACGCACGCGGAAATCGCTATTGCTGCCGCCAGAAACGGCAAGGCGGTCTTTTGCGAAAAACCCCTGGCCTCAAATGCAGCCGAAGCCGAAAAGATGCTGGAAGCGGTCAGGAAAAACAAGGTTTTTCACGCGGTCTGTTTCAACTACCGAAGGACGCCGGCCCTTTCCCTTGCGAAAAAGATGATTGACGAAGGAAAATTAGGCCGTATTTATCATTATCGGGGTCTCTATCTTCAGTCTTGGGCTATGGACCCGGGGATGCCTTTAATCTGGCGGATGCAGAAAGGCGCTGCCGGCAGTGGGGCTTTGGGTGATTTGGGCAGCCACCAGGTTGATCTGGCGCGTTGGCTGGTTGGCGAAGTTGCGGAGGTAACCGGACTGTCTGAAACGTTCGTCAAGGAGCGGTTGGTTTCCCGGAACGAAACCGGTCTTTCCGCATCCGGCGGCCGGAAAAAAGCTAAAGTCACGGTGGATGACGCCACCTTATTTTTGATACGGTTTAAAAACGGCGCGGTTGGTTCCATTGAGGCTACCCGTTTTGCGCCCGGCCGCAAGAATTACAACCAACTGGAGATTAACGGCGAGAAAGGCACGTTGGTCTTTAACCTGGAGCAGTTGAACGAACTGGAATATTATGACGCAACAGAATCAAAGGAAACCCAGGGCTTTCGGACCATTTCCGTAACCGAATCGGTTCACCCCTATTTTGGCGCCTGGTGGCCGCACGGGCACATTATCGGTTACGAACACACCTTTATTCACACCGCGGCGGATTTGATTAATGCCTGGGCTGAAGGCAAGACGTTCCAGCCGAATTTCCATGACGGACTTGCCTGCCAGAAGGTTCTATCTGCAGTTGAGAAATCGGCAATCAAGCGGAACTGGGTCCGTTTGTAACCCCGCAGTATAAATTATCTCGGATTGAGCAGTTTTTTTGTTTCCAGTTCGCCCCCGTTTATCAGGTAAAGCAGGGGTGTAGGCCGGTCCACCTTCTCCACGAACGCCGGGCGCCCGCTCCAGGGAGTTACGGAAAGCACGTTGGCCAAATCCATCCAGTATTGAAGCCGGGCCGGCTTCAAATCCCAGGTCATGTGGAAGTGGTTTGCCGGAGCAAACTGCTTGTATTCCAGCATGCTGGCATATTTGGGAACAACAAAGGTATGGGGCCAAGTGGCGGTGGATGTCTGGCAAACGGCCCGGGAGAGTTTTTCCGGCAGCGTTACGGTTGATGCTTCGTCCCAGATCAGGGAAAAGAGGTTGTTGAGAGAACTGTAAGCCATCCTGCCCGCGATGCCGGAAATGCCTTCCGGTGTTACGAAATTAACTGAATTACCGCCGCCCGGGAAATAGAACTGGTCTGCCAGCGGCAGTTTTATCCGGTTCATAATCTCCTTTACGCTCGCGCCGGGTAGAGCCGCCCAGTCAAAGGATGCGCTCCCGGAGTTGTCGCCGTCCACAAAACCTTTCTTTTCCCAGATTGCGGAACCGTTCAGCTTGACGTTCATCTTCCCGGCCAGGTTTTTTATCTCCCACGGTTCCCAGACCTTGCGGAAGTCCATAAAGAGCGGCGGGTTGCCGCCGGAGAGGCCGGTAAAGAAAAGCATGGTTAACAGCCCCTGGACATCTGCTTCGGTGGCGTAAGGAAGGGGCGGTTTTTTGCCGTTGTGGTCAAAGGTTGAGTTGAAGAGCGATTCCATAACGTCAGCCACCGGTAAAGGAATCCCGCGTTTGTCCGAACCCCATTCCAATTGGCTCATGAAACCGCCGCCAACCGCATTCAAGTCCTGCATCAGGTCCCTGGTTATTAAATACATCGCCAGGCTCTGGTTGAAAAGTTCGCTGTCGTCCCGGGTCTTTAGTTCCAGCCGCTTGCCGATGTATTTATCAATCCAGCCGCGTAATTCCCGGAGTTCCCTTTTATCGTAAGAACCTTTTCGAAGCATATCCGCCGGCATCTTCATGTCCAGCCGGGTAATCTCAAGGCCGAAGGCCTTCCGGGTGGGTATGATGTGGGCCAGGGCAGTTTCCATGCCCATGGAATCGTGGCCGAAGATTACCAGGCGTCTGCCCCTTAGACTTACTGCTGTGAAGGCGGCGTAGCACCAGTCAATCAGTGCCTC
>JAHJUB010000226.1 GCA_018829455.1 Candidatus Omnitrophota bacterium | reverse complement strand
GAAATTTGTCCCTCTTGCCTCCAAACAAAAGGTTGTGGCTGTTTCCTCCGGCCAGGTGGATCTTACATCCCGTACAACCACCTGGACAATGAAACGTGATGCCAAGCAGGGTGTGGATTTTACTACCATTGTATTCTACGACGGCCAGGGCTTCATGGTACCCAAGAAATCTGGTGTAACATCTGCCAAACAATTAAATGGCGCAACAGTTTGCGTGACTGCCGGAACGACCACCGAGTTGAATCTGGCTGATTATGCGCGGGCAAACAACCTTAAGATGGAGGCAGTGGTGTTTGATGGCAAGAAAGAAGCTTTTGGCGCTTATGTTACAGGGCGCTGCGATTGCTTCACCACGGATCTAAGTCAACTCGCTTCTTTGCGGACAACTGTAGCCGATCCGGGTAGCCATATTATTCTTCCCGAAGTCATTTCCAAAGAACCTCTTGCGCCTCTGGTCCGACATGGCGACAATCAATGGAAAGACATTGTTACCTGGGTGATTATCGGCCTTATTGAAGCCGAGGAAAATGGCATTACCTCCGCAAACGTAATGTCCATGAAGGAGAATTCCAAGAATCCTGTTGTTCAGCGTATACTGGGAGCATCAGGCGATGCCGGCAGTTTTCTAGACCTTGACAATGATTGGCTGGTGCGTGCCATAAAGACTGTGGGCAATTACGGCGAAATTTATGATCGTCATTTCGGTCCCGAAACCACATTGAATATTCCCCGGGGCCTGAACAAACAGTGGAAAGACGGCGGCCTTCTTTACGCACTACCGATTAGATAATTAATTAGTACAGTATCCCTGTCACAGCATTACTAATTCCCGTGACAGGGATTTATTTTGCCAGTGTAAAATTGCGTTGCTCTATGAACATTCCATTACGTATGCTAAAGGGCGGCCGGCTTGTCGGCCTTTTTATGCAGTTTGCGGTCGTAGCGGGAATTATATATCTCGGTTATTTGTTGTTTCTCAATACCCAGGCAAATCTGGAGGCTCGAAACATTGCATCCGGATTTGGTTTCTTTTCTGTTGAGGCAGGGTTTCCTATCAGTAATACGTTGGTTCCTTACTCACCTGCTGACACATACGGCTATGCCTTTTTCATCGGTATCATTAATACACTTTACGTTGCTTTTTTAGGGATTATCGCAACAACATTTATCGGCATATTCATTGGTGTTGCACGGGTTTCAAGTAACTGGTTGGTTGCAAAGCTTGCTGAAATTTATGTTGAAACCCTGCGTAATATCCCTTTGCTCCTGATTCTGTTCTTCACTTACGGCGTAGTACTCGCAGGCCTTCCGGGTCCGCGCTCAAGTCTTAATCCTTTTTTCGGATGTTTCATTAACAACCGCGGCCTGTATTTACCCAAACCACTCTTTCAGAATGGCTTCGGGTTTGTCCTTTTGGCCCTTGTTCTTGGAATCATAATCGCCTACATAGTGTCGCGCTGGTCTGTTATCTACCGGGACAGGGCAGGCATTGTACTTCCATCAGGCTGGATTGGTTCGGGAGTAATCATAGGCCTGCCCGTTATTACATATTTTGCCATGGGCAGTCCGCTTTCGTGGGAGATTGCGGTTTTTAAGGGATTTAACTTCCAGGGAGGTATTGTATTTCGCCCTGAATTCTCGGCATTGATGATTGGGTTAGTACTATATACAGCCGCTTTTATAGGAGAAAATGTGCGCAGCGGCATACAATCAGTGGATGTGGGACAACTTGATGCAGCCAAGTCTTTCGGGGTCAGCAAAGGAACAATTATGCGCCGTATTGTTCTCCCTCAGGCCTTTCGAGTAATCATCCCTGCGACCACTAATGATTATACCAGCCTGGTTAAAAACAGCTCCCTTGCGGTTGCCATCGGTTATCCTGATATGGTTTCGGTAGGTGGCACTATCATAGGCCAGAACGACCAGGCAATCGAAATAATCGGATTATGGATGGCCGTCTATTTGGCCATCAACTTAGTCATTTCCATAATAATGAACTGGGTAAATTCCAAAGCCCAATTAGTAGAGCGTTAAGGTATGAATACTCCTCCATCATGGTCGGGCTCCAGTTTGCTGGTTTTTAAGCCGCGGCCTTCCCTGCCGGCTCCACGGCAGACTGTCGGAATCATAGGGTGGTTACGCACTAATCTGTTCAACGGCTGGTTCAATTCCCTTCTTACCGTAATTGCTCTCGGTTTGTTGTGGCAGACAGTGCCTCCGCTTCTTTCGTGGGCTATATTTGATGCAGTCTGGACCGGTGGTTCAGATGCCTGTCCCCCGGGCTATGAGGGTGCGTGCTGGGTTTTTATCTTTAATAAGTTCCGCGTGCTTATGGTGGGCCTATATCCCGGCGATCTTCTCTGGAGACCGATGCTGGCTGGGGGAATATTTGTGACATTAGCCGCTGTAACTGTCTTGCGGTTAATGAATCCCGGAAAATTGATCGCTTTGTGGTTTTTGCTGCCTCTTCCTTTTTACTGGTTGATCGCAGGAGGTCTTGGCCTCACAGCGGTGGACCAGTCTCTCTGGGGGGGCCTTATGCTGAGTTTGGGGCTGGCCACTATCGGTGTTCTGATTTCACTTCCATTAGGAATTCTGCTGGCGCTTGGACGCCGGTCTAATGTTGCCATTGTCAAGTCTATATGCGTGGGAATCATCGAACCGGTTCGCGGTGTGCCACTGATTACCATTCTGTTCATGGCCTCGGTTATGATGCCTCTTTTCCTTCCAGTCGGTCTTAATATAAATAACCTTTTGCGTGTTCAGATAGGAATTATCCTTTTCTCGGCGGCTTATATGGCTGAGGTTGTGCGTGGAGGACTACAGGCAATATCTTTAGGACAATATGATGCTGCAAAGTCCCTTGGGCTTAATTATTGGAAAACAACGGCCTTGATTGTATTACCCCAGGCCCTGCGTCATGTTATTCCCTCGCTTATTGGCCGTTGCATAGCCTTGTTCAAAGATACATCGCTGGTAATCATTGTTGGTTTGCTGGATTTTTTGGGTATGGTGAAGGCGTCCGCGCAGGATCCTGAGTGGCTCGGGCACGATACCGAAGCCTATGTTTTTTGTGCTCTTGTTTTTTGGATCATCTGCTTTAGCATGAGCCGTTACGGTCGCTCGCTCGAACGTCAAAAGGAAGAGGAATAATGATTTCTCAAGATATCATGATCCAGATGATCGACGTAAATAAGTGGTACGGCAATTTTCATGTGCTCAAAGAAATTAACCTGACCGTCCACAAAGGAGAGCGTATCGTCATCTGCGGGCCTTCCGGATCGGGCAAATCTACTTTGATACGTTGCATAAACCGACTGGAGGAGCATCAGGAAGGCCGGATTATTGTTGATGGAATTGAGCTGACCAAAAACCTCAAAAACATAGAAAAAATCCGGAGTGAAGTTGGAATGGTTTTTCAGAGTTTCAACCTGTTTCCACACTTGACCATACTCCAGAATTTGACTTTTGCTCCGATTTGGGCACGCAGGATGCCGCGGGCAGAGGCCGAAAAAATAGCCACGAAGCACCTTGAACGTGTGCGGATTCCGGAACAGGCGGATAAATTTCCCGGTCAGCTTTCCGGAGGGCAACAGCAGCGAGTTGCTATCGCCCGTGCGCTTTGTATGAATCCTAAAATAATGCTTTTTGATGAGCCGACCTCGGCTCTTGACCCGGAAATGATTAAAGAAGTGCTGGATGTGATGATCGAATTGGCAAATGAAGGTATTACTATGATTTGCGTCTCACACGAGATGGGTTTTGCTAAAACCGTGGCCAACCGAGTTATCTTTATGGATGGCGGTGAGATTGTCGAAGAAAACGAGCCCAACGAATTTTTCAATAACCCGCGATGGGACCGTACCCAGTTGTTCCTCAGCCAGATTTTATGATTCATTTCCGCTGCTTCATGTAGCCTGTCGAGTCAGGTCGAATCAAATAGAAAATTGTTGATAATAAAAAAATATAGTGGTAGCCAGGCAGGGGCACAAACCCTTTCCGCGGTATTGTTGGCAGAAAAAGAAAAAACAGCCGGAAGAGGAAAGTTTCAATGGAATAAAAAATCAGGAATATTTACAATAAAGATCTTTTAATCTGCTGAGGAGGTAATTATGAACAGTGAACGAAAAGTCTGGCTTAACGGTGAATTGATATCATGGGAAAAGGCAACAGTGCCCTTGTTGTCCCATGGTTTTTCCCGGGGTTCGGCCATTTTCGAAGTCTTCGGCATTCACGACGGCCCCGACGGCCTTTTTGCCTTTCGGATGGACGAGCACCTTAAACGGCTGATGAAAAGTGCCGAACTTTTGGAAATGGAGATAGCCTATTCCATTGAAGAAATTATTGATGCTGTAACCGAGACGGTCAGAGCCAATGACATTGGCCGCGGTTTGGTTAAAATCCTGGCTTACTGGGGCGAAGAAGCGATCATCAAACTGGTTCTGGAATCCAAGCTGGACGTGGCCATATTTGCCGTGCCAAACAATGAAGAACTGGGTATGGACAATACCAATCCCATATCGGCCTGTCTTTCCAAATGGCGTAAAATCCATCCCGAAACGGTTCCGGTTGCAGCCAAATCCTGCTCCAACTACTTAAACGGGTACCTGGCACGCAAGGATGCAAACAACCGTGGTTTTGACGTTGGTCTTATGGTGGGAACAGACGGTTTTTTGGCCGAGGGTTCGATCGAGTCGGTCTTTCTAATCAAGGACGGCGTTCTTAAGACACCGCCCTTAGGCAGGGTCCTGTCAAGCATTACGCGCAAATCCATTCTCCAGGCAGCGGCAATGAATGGGATCCCGACTTCGGAGGATTCGATTTTACCGGAAGAACTTTTCACGGCTGATGAAATTTTCACCTCCCATTCGGGTGTTAAAGTTTCGCCAGTTGCCCGATTTGAAGACCGAAACCTTCAGGTGCCTGGGCCCATAACCAAGCAGGTTATGGAACTGATGAATAACATCCTCAACATGTCAGATGATCGGTTCAGTCACTGGTTCCATGCGCTCACTTGAATCTTATTAAGTTGTAGAAATTCCGAGACTTTTAAGTAGGGTGAATTAGATGAACCACGAAACTCTTGCGGAAATCAACCTGAGCAATCTCTCTCACAATATCCTTGCCGTTCGACAGCAAGTTTCACCTTCAATGGTAATCCCCGTTGTAAAAGCAGACGCTTATGGACACGGCGCTGTTCCCGTTACAAAACATCTTGTGAAAGAGGGTTTCAAGTTTTTTGCTGTGGCACAGTTTCAGGAAGCAATGGAATTGCGGGAAAGCGGTGTCACGAAACCTATCCTGATTTTTGGGAGATTGTTTCCAGAAGAAATTCCGGTTGCCATAAAGGCGGGTTTCAGGATTACCGTGTTTGGGAAAGAGGATATTCGCTGGATTGAAAACGCCGGACAAGGGAAATTGGCGAATGTTCATGTTAATATAGACACAGGTATGGGAAGAGTGGGCGTTCT
>JAHJUB010000095.1 GCA_018829455.1 Candidatus Omnitrophota bacterium | reverse complement strand
GGTTTCACGCCTGACAATATGCTTCAGGTGTTCCAGAAAGTAATCGCCGGCCCGGGCGAAATTCTTGTCCAGAATAACTAATTGAGGGTTAAAAATGTTTACGGCGTTGGATATAGCGCCGCCCAAATAGGAGGTGGCTTCTCCCAAAATCTGTTGACAGAGACGGTCGTTGTTTTTGAAACCGTCTAAAATCATTAAACCGGTTATCTTTTCCGGCTTCCCGCCGGCCATTTTCAGCAAGAGCGAATTTGTACCAAATTCGATAAGTGTTCTTGCCTTTTGCGCCAGAGCCGGAAGCGCACAGATTGCCTCCAGACAACCAAAGCCGCCGCAATGACAAGGGGTCTGGTCTCCCGAAAAATGACAGTGACCTAACTCTCCGGCCATCTCCAAAGAACCTCTGATCAGGGTACCCCCGCTGACAATTCCGCAGGCAATTCCTTCACCGTATTCTATGCGTAAGAAATCGCGGTAACCTTTTCCGGCGCCGTTAATGTTTTCCGCCAGAGCCATTGCCTGAGAAGTCCCCAAAAGATAGACTTTAACCGGAAGCTCCTTTTCGAGAAACTGACGGGTGGGCACGTCTCTCCAGGCGGGAATAAGAGATGAAAAAAGAGAAATTCCGTTTCTGACGTCAACCACGCCCGGATCAACAAAACCAAGTCCGACGACATCTTCCCAGGAAATGGAGTTTTCGCGGACAAACCGGGACGCTGCCTCAACCAATTTTTTCAGAATTTCAAACTTACCCAGGTTTGTATCGCACGGGATCTTTTTCATACCGGCCTGCTTTCCGGTTAAATCAAGAACTAAAAATCCGAAGAACCCATACCCCAGTTCAACGCCGATTGCGTACCGGGCTTTTGGTTTCACTTCAAGCAGCACCTGATTTCGGCCTGCTTTTCCTGGTTTCTGCTTGACCTTTCTGCTCTCATAGATTAAGCTTTCTTTGATTAGCTGACGAACTGCATGCGTGATTGAAGCCAGCCTTAACCCGGTGGTCTTGCGCAGTCCAATGCGGCTGATGGAACCATTCTTGCGGATGGCATTAAGAATTATTCTTCTGTTTTCAACCGGCCTGGAAAGTCTCTTGCCTAATTTTTCCATTCTTGAAAATATTTTACCCGGAAAAAACAAAACAGTCAAATCAAACTTTGCACCGCTGTCTAAATTTGACCATTCAGGCGGATTTAGGATAAAATTACAGGCAAATATAGTTTGCGCGCCGTTAGCTCAATCGGCAGAGCAGCTGACTCTTAATCAGCAGGTTGAAGGTTCGATTCCTTCACGGCGTACAGTGCTCGGTTGTCACTTTTGCTACACACGCTGCGCGCCAGGCAAAATCTACGCAACTCGGGAACGAGCCTCGCCGTGTTCTTGCCTATACTTCAAGGCAAGCCCCGGCCACTCATTCCTTCGTAATGCTTGTTTTGCACTGTCGCTTCGCGGAGTGTTGCAAAAGTGACAAACCTCGCTTAGTTAGAGAAAAACAGATATTATTTAGTAGTGGTGAAGTGAACCGCCCTTGCGGTATAATAGATTAAGTAGATAACGCGAGGGTGGCGGAACTGGCAGACGCGCCAGACTTAGGATCTGGTGGGTAATTCCATGGGGGTTCAACTCCCCCCCCTCGCACTTCTTCCTAACAGTAAGGGAGTTGAACGGAGCGAAGTAAGGTATTGCGACTGATTAAGGAGCAATGCCAGCGGGGGGCCGAGTCGAACGTATTGAAGTGAGACCGCCAACTCCCCCCCCTCGCACCTACTCAATAAATCGGGAGGGGACGTAGCCCCTCCCCTACATTTATTACCGAGAGCATAATATACTTTACAGTGCGGCATAACGTACATGTTCATTATGGAAATACTTTTGCACGATGGTCGGTTGATGTTGACGGCTCCAGAGATAGCTGCGAACCGTACCCACAAGTTCCTGTTGGGTATGAGCCCGTCGCCGACCCACTGCGTTACTTTTGACATCCTGGTTTAACATCTCATCTGGGTTCAACTCCGGACTATATCCCGGAAGATAGAAAATATGAAAATGTTTCGTATGTTTCTCCGCCCATCTTTTGACTGCTCCCGCTTTGTGAACAGGGTGACCGTCAACAATCAGAAAGATCGGACTTTTCACTTGTCGAACAAGTCTGTTCAGAAATTCAATGAACACCGCATGACGAAACCTCTTTTTGAAAACCATAAAGTTGAGCCGTCCCCGGTTGGTGATTACCGAGATCATATTGCACCCAAATCGCTGACCCGTACCACAAATAACCGGTGTATGTCCCCGGCAACTAAAGGAACGCCCCACCGTGTGATCCGATCGCAATCCCATTTCATCGCCCCAGTAAATCTCTGCATGTTCCCGTTTCGCCTGTTTGACAATCGCCGGGTACTGTTCCCGCAACCACCGCTGGACTGTCTGGGGGTTCTGCTCAAACGCTCGGCGAATCGGTTTTTGCGAAGTAAATCCCCAACGCGCCAGATACCGGCCGACCGTCCATATGGACAACCGAATCCCAAATCGACGCTCAATCAACAACCCCACCGCCTCCCGTGTCCACAGAAAGAAGGGAAATTTCAACTGTTCCGGACAGCGATCCTCAATCGTCCTGACCACCTGCGCCGCCTGCCAGGGTTTCAACGATCCCCCGGTCGGTCGGCCTCGCTGTTTCGCCTTCAGTCCTTTGCTCCCCCGGGCCCGGTGTCGCTTCATCCAGTCCCCAACCGACTGCCGGGTTACTCCAAACATCCTCGCTACTTCCATTTGCGTCCATCCCAATCGCACTGCTTCTACAGCTTTCCGTCTTATGTTTTCCTGTGCTTGCGGATGCAGCGAACGAAAATCGTTTGGTTTCACACCTACATATTACTATATCCACGAAACTATGTCAAGTATTTATTGCACTGAGTAGTAAAGATTATTACGCGGGAATAACTCAGTGGTAGAGTACGACCTTGCCAATGGGTGTTCGTAGTCAAAGAGGTTGATAAAGCATTGTCCATTGCAAGTTGGTATTTTTATGCTACGCTGAGTAAAAAAGGAGCTAGGGAAATATGGAAAAGAAAGTAAAAAATAACAAGAAGGTCCCGATAATTAATATAAATAAAAAAATGGACATAGCCTATGTTGGCATTTGTCCCACAACCACCGCAACAATAGGGATAGATTTGAATGAAGATATAATCGCTCATTACGACGTAAAGAAAAGACGAGGGAAAGCGTAAAAGTCATAAACGATTACATTTTGAAACATTGTCCTACTATTCCTTTGCCCACTTCTATCCTTTTCTCTCAAAAAGCGTTTCTTTAATTCAGGAGATAAAAAAGGCAGGTACAATACCGCCAGATTTTAAAATCACGACGAAACGACCCTCATAAGATTACGTCCTTATGGGGTCCTTTTTTTATATTACAGTTTTTGTCGCGCTTACTAAAACCTCCCTGAATAAATTCTATTCCTTCATCCAAACCACAAGAATTTCAATTTTCCGGCCGCCCCGGGTTGTTCAGTGGTGGTAACATTTTACTGATTGATTTGACGTATTTCCAAAATTCTTGTATCATTTTGTACAAGAAGTTGTATAAATTGATACAATTATTTGTATAAATTTATGCAATGTAATGATGTGCAGTCGCAAAAAGAACACCTTGGTTTAGAATACGCTCTTTCTCAAGTCTTTCCTCCAAAACAAAGGGAACTCTTTTTGAAAAAGATGCGGGGAGAGAAATTAACCAAAACCGAAAAAGAATACTATTCCCGCAGCGTCAGAAAAAAAGTCATGGCCCTGGCAAATGAAAAACTGCACCAACTGGCAAAAAGTCTGTAACTGTACTATGAAGAAAAAATTTATCGTTTGTGTGATAAAATAATATTGGATTTACCCCGGAGAAATTATAGGGAAATTTTTGGCGCATCCGGCTAAGCCCAAGAACCGGTCGGAGTGCTCTCTGGGAAAAACGTGGCAATAACTCCGTTAAACGTGGTAATAACAAAAAATGAGGGAAGTTGATTAGGGTGCAACGTAACAACCATATTTAATAAACCCGTCTAATTTTTTCTGGGCAGTGAATAAATATTACGATGCGAAATTCTAAGTGGTCTGTGCCTTCGGGCGAAGTGGAAGCGCTCATCAGAAAAATATCTGACCTTAAGGTGGGTTATCCGGTAATTGAAATGGAGCGCCTGATTGAAATCGGTGAACCTGCGGTCTGGCCGATTATTCAGGTTTTAGACAAGGCCGAAGGAGCGCCGAAACCTCAAGACATATTGCCGTTTGTGGTAATTCTGGGCGAAATTCGTTCTTCGGCGGCGCGCGACATCCTGATTAAGTTTATGCTGGATGTGAAAGAAAATATCATCGCAAACGTCGCCTGTGAAGCGTTGGCAAAGATTGGTGAACCGGCGTTAAAAACGCTGGAAAATATTATCCGGGAAAACAAAAACGCCCTGGCGCGGCTTTACGCGTATGGTGCGCTGGGGTATATGCAACATCCTCTGGCCCATAAAATTCTTCGTTTGCAGCTAACCCAAGACCCGGAACTGGTGCATGTAATTGCCACCTCACTTTCCGAATACGGCGACCGGGCAGACATGGAAGCGCTTTATTCCGTATATTGCAGCCAGCCGGGTAATATGTTTAACGCGGACATAGAAAACGCGATATATTTAATTGCCAACCCTGCTGAATTGGGTCCGACTCCGGTTGAAAAGAATTGGCAGACCCGCTATCGGAGATTGTTCGCCTATGCAGATGCGCCTTCAATCAGCGCATTGCAAATCGCCGCAATTATTTATCAAGAATTCTTAGAAAACGGGGCACGGTGGCCGAAAAAGGCGCGGGAAAGGCCGAAGAGAGAACTGGCTGAAATTATCTCCGATGAAAAATACAGAGACGAAGAATCCCCGTATTGTCCGGACTGCGGCGAAAAAATTGCCTATTATACCGGCGTACCGGTATGTTCTGAAACCGCATACAACGTAACCCTTATTCAAGAGTCAATTCTTCGGTCGTATCTCGAGGCAAACGTAAGGACCATTCCGGCGGCCCTGGATATGCTTGACAACGAGGTGGAAAAGGACGGTCGGAAAAAAGGTCAGTTTCAAAAAAGAGATTGGAAAGAAAAAATAGGCATCAAGTATGCCACCCTGAACTTCTTTCTGGAACAGAAGGAATATCGGATAGAAAATGCTTTGGAACGGTTGTCAGAAATACGGGAGGAGATAAAAGAACCGAAAATAAAAGATAGGCGCGCCATGGAAAAAGTTCATTCCGACCTGGGCCGGTTTATGCGCGGCAAAAATTTCACATCAATAGACGAAGCGAATAAACAGTTAAAAGAGTTGATGGACAAGCATGGTCACCGAGTTCCGGCGGCGCCAAGTAATGCGCTGGAGTCGGCCCAGGATATAATGTATGACGCGTGGGACCAAAATGATAAGAAAGAACGAATCAGATTGGCCCGGAAGGCGTTGGCTGTTTCTCCGGATTGTGCAGATGCCTATGTTCTCCTGGCGGAAGAGTCTGCAGCCAGTCTTTCGGAAGAAAAACAACTTTTCCAGAAAGGCGTAGAAGCCGGGGAACGGGCATTGGGCAGGGAAGGGCTCAAAAAACACGAAGGCCATTTCTGGGGAGTTCTGGAAACACGGCCATATATGCGGGCGCGGCTGGGTTTAGCCCAAACTTTATGGGAGATGCGCGCATACGAAGAAGCGATCTCGCATTATCGCGAGATGTTAAGACTCAACCCTGGCGATAACCAGGGAATTCGTTATGTCTTAGTCTATTCCCTCGCCCATTTATCAAGGTATAATGAACTGGCAGATTTCTTAGAATCAAAAGAGTATCCGGATGACTGTGCGCCGGACTGGCTCTATACCAAAGCGCTGCTCTACTTTATCAAGACCGGGTCGTCTCCGGAAGCAAACGCTCTTCTTAGCCGGGCGAAAAAGTACAATCCGCATGTGCCTGATTATTTAACCGGCAGAAAGATAATTCCCGATATTCTTCCGGATATGATAAAAGCCGGCGGCGAAGACGAAGGTTATTGCTATGCTGAAAAGTTTCTGCCCATCTGGCGGAAAGTGCCCGGTGCGATTGATTGGCTGAACGGCCGGACGGGAAACGTGTTTTTTCTGGGCGGAGCCGGCCGGAACTTACCCTGTCCTTGCGGTTCGGGAAAGAAATATAAGAAATGCTGCGGCAAAATAGTGAATTAGCGCACCTTCGGTGCGAACTTGTAGTTGCCAACCTTGGTTGGCTCTTTTAACCACGCCGAGCAAGCTCGGCAACTACAGATGACAGGCGGGACGTCTTATCCCATTTCGTTCCCCGCCAATTGCTTATGAAGCCATTATCTCCACACTCCGGACAAAACCATTCTATATCTTTATTAAGATCGTCAAGCCATACCAGTATTTCTTCATGACATCCTTTACGGTTACACTGCATTGATACTAACACTCTATCTTTTAAAAACGCTTCTGTTGCTGAACTGATAATACGGGTTAAAAAAATAGCCATCTTGCGAGCCGGGTTTGGCATTATATTGGGAAAATCACCATTTTTATCGAGGAAATGTCGGATATTGGCAACATAGCACCTCTGTCTTTCGTTGTCCGGTCGAAGACGCACATCAACGATTGCCTTGATATCCTTTGCCTTGAGCAGGCTCAGGAATTCTTCAGGTTTTCTGCCGTCGTAGCCGATAGTATAAAATTGTCGAGTAGGCATTTTCAATCCTCCTTAAAGATTGTACCGTTTTCTTCTTTCCAGGGTCAAACGCTTTTTCTCCTGCCTTTTCTGCAGGATCACTTAGCCCTTCTGATAGCAAAAAATAGTTGAGTAAAAGCAACCCGACCCCGGTTGTTCATTTCAGGACCCCCTCCCCCACCATCTGTAAATGCTAACATAAAAGTGTACCACCCCCCTGCATGGTTATTGAATGGGTAGCCCACCGTAAATCCTTCCTTTTGCGCACAGTCTTCGCCTCAGGCTGTCATTAGTCGCACCATCTGATCCACCCGCATTCAGGGGTGGATACCTAATTGCGAATGCGGGTGGCTACCTTGAGGCGACTAATGACAGATACAGAACCGTAAATAATTTTGGGGAAAAGAGGCGTTTCATAATTTGATGATTCTGATACCATCTAACCTTTCCCTTTTTTGCAACCTGACCAGATTGTTGCTCATCATTTAAAGAAGGACAATGAAGTTGAATTTCACCTTTATCCTTTTTTGAGTTTCTAACTATTAGGTAGACCGGAAGGACAACAATACACATAAGAAAAGTGCATACCCCCCACAGGAGACCATTCATCCCTCTATTTTTAGCGTTTTTGCCAACAATAAAGGCGGCTACCGCAGCAATTATTACACCAAAACCATGCCCCCTGTTTCCAGATTACCTCCCTTAATTATTTTTCAATACATTTTATACCTTCAGATGATTAGTGGATTAATGAAATCTTACTTTTTGTTCTTCGACACCAAACAGTTCGAGGACGTATTCATCAGGAAAAGAACGTTCTCTGTTTAGGTGAGGCGTTTGATTAGCCGAAATCTGGGCGGCTTCGGGGTCAAATAATCCGTATTCTTCAATGTGCATTGCCAGGAATACTTTGTATTCAAACGCCAGTTCATTCATTGAACCGACGACGCTCCTGTCCGTATTCTTTTCCAGACTAAAATCCCTAAACTTCACAGTTTCTTCCGTTGCTTTACCAGGAGGTACACCAAGCCTGAAAAGTTCCTTGAACAGAGCCTGCCGAAATCTTTCCAATAAGTGTTCCTTTGGGATAAGATGAATGAAAATCGTTAGGAGGGTTTTCGCATTTACAAACAGCACAAATCTCATCCCCCTGAATATAACCAGATGGGCGCTCCAACATCCCAGGACAGATGTATCGTTGTCAGGCTGTGGCGAGAATTGCTTATCAGCACTTTTGCCCAATACTCTGACAAGCGTTCGGGTGCATTTCAAGATAGGCATGATGTGTCATATTTTACTCTGATGTATTGATTTGTTCAATTGAGGATGGATTACTTTTGCTTTGAGGGCTAAAATCTTTACATCTTAACAGCTGTAAATTTTAGGCTATGGGCCTAAACGACATTTGTAGACCCGCGGCGTTCAGCACACCCATAAACGTCTTGAACTCCGGGTTTCCTTTTTTCGAAAGCGTCTTATACAGGCCCATTCGTGACAGTGATGCCCTCTTCGCCGTTTTTGAAAACCCCTGTGCTTTAGCAACTTGAGCGAGCGCGGCAAGTATAAGTGTTTGGTCATTCTCCTCCGCGGCCGCATTCAAATAACGAGCAGCTTCTTTCGGATCTTTCAACGCTTCGTCCAAATAATCATCATGGTTTCGATAGGTTCTCATATGTTCCTCCGGTAATCGTTCCAATAATCCATCGCTTTTCGAGTGTCCTTGTCCTGACTGCTTTTATCCCCCGCGCAAAGCAACACGATTAACTCCCTACCCTGAAGACCAACATAGACTCGATATCCGGGCCCGAAGTGGATTCTTAATTCAATAACTCCTTGGCCCACACTTCCCCAATCTCCCAGGTTTCCCAGTTCTGCTTGCGTTACACGCGCCCTGATCTTACCGGCTCCTTCACGATCCTTGAGGGAATCGACATATTTTACATACGGCTCGCTTCCCTTCGCCGATTTGTAGATAATGGCTCGTTTATGCATTATATAGTGTATACTATAGTTTACCTGTGTGTCAACTACCTGATTTCAGTCCTGGAGTAAAATTCATTTTTACTAACCGACTCAAATCTTACCACCTTATCAGATTTCGGGCAATAACGCCAAGATGCTTTTAGAATTAATTGTTGGAAGAAAAACGGGATTGCCGCGCCCGGTATTCCGGTATTTGAATAAAGTTGAGGTTTTGGGATATAATTATTGTAAATCAGTGCCCTGCGGGAATAACTCAGTGGTAGAGTACGACCTTGCCAAGGTCGGAGTCGAGGGTTCGAATCCCTTTTCCCGCTCTGCTATGCTCCCTGAAAATGGGATTCGAGGGGAGCGAAGTCAGGTATTGCGACTGATTAAGGAGCAATACCAGCGGGTGGCCTAGTCGAGGCGCAGTGAAGGCGAGACAGCCGAATCCCTTTTCCCGCTCTGGTGTTAGCGACCCTTATAGGGTCGCACTAAGAAAGAAACGAGCAAGTGCATGGTGAATAGTGAAAGATTGGGGTGGCTATTTCTTTTCATCTTCGCCTTCCTTGTTTCCGGATGCGGTTTTAAGTTTAGCCTCAATCCTGCAGAAACGACACCACCCGGAATTTATCACATTGTGCAGAAGAGTGAAACTCTCTGGCGTATCAGCCAGGCGTATAATTCTTCCGTGTCGGCAATCAAAGAGGCCAACAATCTGAAAAGCGATAATATTGAAATCGGCCAGCGTTTACTGATTCCGCACGCAAAGAAAACAAAGAAGGTTCCGCCGTCTCCGTTGCCGCGGGTCGTCCAACCGTCAAAACCATCGGTAATCATCAAGCCTGTTCCAAAAAGAACAATCGGAGCGCCGGTATTTGCCTGGCCGCTTTCCGGGAAAGTTCTTTCTACGACCGAAGAAGCGGAACGTGAAAAAAAGATTAGCATTGAAGGAAAGCCCGGGGAAACAATTATAACGAGCCGGGCCGGTCAGGTCTTCTTTACCGGTGAAACAAAGGGGTATTCTTCCACCCTGATCGTTGACCATCTGGATGGATTTTATTCCGTTTACGGCGGTGATATCGAAATTACGGTGCACAAGGGAGAAATACTGGCCAAAAATGGTATAATCGGAAAAATGGCTTCAACCCGGGAAAAACCAAAGCTCTTCTTCGAAATCAGACAGGGTACCGCACCGGTGAACCCGCTTATTTATTTAAAAAAATAAACGGGCTAAAACGGGATTGCCACGCAAACCACGCTCGCAATGACACCGTCATTTTTACAAACAAAATGAACTATCAAGGAGTTGAAGAAAAATTTTTAGCGCCGTATGCGATGAAACCGTCCTTAAGCCGGGGACGGGAATTTCCGGAAAAAGAGCATCCTTTCCG
>JAHJUB010000199.1 GCA_018829455.1 Candidatus Omnitrophota bacterium | reverse complement strand
TCAAACGGCAAGCACAAGGAGATAGCATGGAGATCATACTTTCCAACCCTGATTTCCACAAAGCACTAATCGACGTACAGTCCAGGCTCCGCGACGGCACAGCCAGATGGCACACCTTTGAGGAAGTTTTCGGCGACAGATGAAAGCAGAATTTGAAAAGGCATTCCTGGAAGGCGTCAGGAAACATTCCAGCATAAAGCAGCAGATCGAACAAAAAGTTCGCCATATTACGGAGCACCCAGTTGAGTTTGGTGAACCTTTAAAGGGCAACTTGAGAGGCTTTTACTCTTGCCCGGTCAAACGCAACTTCACAATAATCTACTTGTATTGTGCTGCATGCCGAAAAAAAGGAGACGCTGAATTTGTTGCCTGTTCCGATTGTTCCGCAACATCTGACGAAACTATTAAGTTTGTACTGCTGGGACCCCATGATGAAGTGTACAGCATTAAGTAAACGTCTCGGAATTTCTATCCCGCCAGGGGCGAAGAATAAAGGAATTTTTCCTTATCCGGAAATTCCATGACAAATTACAATTTTGCCTTGCCCATTGAACCGTCTCAGTTGTATAATTTTTCCAAATACTTAAAAATGACATTGTTTTCAACACTAAACTGCATGTGTTTTTTTGGCTAATGAAAGAACGGCTTTGAGTCGCAGAGTCTTTCGTGGAGGTAAATTATGAATCTACACGATATTTTAGCAGATATTCACGCACTTGAAGAAGATCTTTTGGTCTTTGAGCACAAGTATGGACTACGTTCAGAGACCTTTTATGCTGCGTATGTAAGCGGTGAAGAGCCTGAAAACGAAAGTTGGGTTTTAGATTTTGGTGAGTGGGCCAGTGTGTACAAAACCTGGCTCGCGCGTCAGACCGATTATCGTAACGAAGTTCAAAAGCTTCAGCTACAATCACCGAGTCTAACAGGATTAATCCGCGGAACCCGTCAATCCGCATGGCCGCTATTCCGCTAGCGCTTCATAGAGGCAGGTGATTTCCATCATTATATTAAGAAAAAATTATTACGCCTTGTTATTGAGCTCGTTCCAGATAAAGATCTGGGAATTCCTTATGTAGCTCATTCATGAGATCTTTCAGGGTTGATGATAGGAGAAGACTGGAAATGATAGAGCAGCAGACTTTACCGGGTCTTACTGGATTGAGAAAAACGGAGAGTTTGTTTTGCGCCGGATGGTAACGAAACCTTTCGACGAGCCCCAACTCTGAGATCGCCAAGTTTGTCTCGGGATCTTTCACTCTTTCAAGCACTGACTGTAGTTTCTTTTTCATTATTGCATCCATTTTTTAATAATAAATACTTTACGGGCATTGTCAACTTCAACCTCTCCTTTCGACTCCCAAACCTGTGGGCACACAAATTGGGATCGGGCCGAGAAACGAACGGGACGTCCGCTGTGCAAACTGGCATTCCTGGAATTTCTTCAAGGCTACTTGAATCGTATTCTTGAACACAAAAAACCTGGCAGAAAATCAAAAAAACCCTGACGGGCGGCATAACCTGCTGGGATGAGCACAGCGAAATTCCAGTCAGGGTTCATGCCGTGGTTAATTGGCGTTTCATCCCTTATAACGTTGAAGTAATTCATATATTGCGCTGGCTCCAAAATCCAATGCTTCCACCGGGATGCGCTCATTAGCACCATGGATCGTTTGTGAGAAATTAAGATCTTCCGGTAGTGGCATTGGTAAGAAGCCGTACGTCTGAATACCCAGTCGAGAGAAAAAACGTCCATCCGTGACCCCACTCAACAAGAGCGGTATGGGTATACCGTCTGGATCGGCTTTACGTAAAATGTCAGCAAGTGTATCAAATAGCCCCATATCTGGCTCGACTGGCCCCGGATCGAAACGAATCACCTCAAGTTCTATGTCACTGCCGATCAATTGATGGAGTTCTGCGATCATATCATCAGGGTGATACCCGGGAAGTAATCGTCCGTCTATCTCCACAGATATTTCGCTAGGTATCACATTGATTTGCTCGCTCCCGTGCAAAATGGTAGCGGACACAGTATTGTGCAACAATGGGTCAAACAAACGACCGCGTTCACCAAGGAGGTTCAGCAATCTGTTCGTCAGCAAAGGGTTGGTTAATTGGGCGAAGATTAAGCCTTTTAGCCCACCGAGTGACAACGCTACTGTCTTGAAAAATAGGCTGGCGACTCGCGTGATATGAACCGGTAGACGGTTCTTATCCAGTTTTTGAAGAAGCCGAGATAGTCTCGCCATCGCGCCGCCCCGGACAGGTATTGAACCATGTCCGCCCGGGCCACGTATGGTCGCTCTCATCCAACATATTTGTTTCTCTCCGACCATTATGGGGTAGAAGCGGCGCTTGCCGATATAAAAAGTAAATCCTCCGAATTCACCAATTGCATAACGGATCCCCTCAAACAAGTCCGAGTGGTTCTCTACTAGATACTTGGAGCCAAAATCGCCGCCTGTTTCCTCATCACTTACGATGACTAGGACAACATCACCGGGTAAGTTCAAGCCTTCAGCTTTCGCGCGTAGAAAGGAAGCCAGCATCATGGCTATTCCACCTTTCATATCCAGGGCGCCGCGTCCCCACACAAAATCATCTATTAATTTGCCTTCAAACGGTGGGTTTTGCAACTTTTGATTTACAGTTGTAACGACGTCCACATGTCCATAGAGCAAGAGAGGAGATATGTTACCTTGACCGCGTAATCGTGCTATTAGATTGGGGCGTTCTGGTATTCGAGCCAGAATAGTGGTTTCAATCCCAGCTTTAGTCAGTAAGCCATTAATAAAAGAGATACATTCAGCTTCGTTGCCAGGTGGATTAGTGGTATCAAACCGAATGAGTCGTTGCAGTAGCTCTGAAGGACGCTGATAGATAGATGATATGTTGGTTGCTGATTCCATAATATCTTCTTAGCATCAATTAGTCGGCTCGTCGTACCCGACAAGCAACCTACCGGTATCGAGATAAGCTGCCCCGAAGACGCGGTAGCACAAACCGCAGGTAATAAACTGAGGTTAATGCGGGGCAACCAACCTGAGAATTACGCACAGAATCTCGGGGTCAGCTTAATTGAGTGGCGCCTTATGTCACCAACACGCTGAGGATTTCCTCCGCGTGATTAACAATCAAAGACAAGTGGCCCTCGCTTGGGTAGAATCTAGCGTCGCTATTGGGTAAAGTTGCGGCCAAATAGCGCCCCATGGCAGGCGAGACATTCCTGTCACGTTCGCCGTACCACAAATACACTTTCATCGCGATATCCTGGGGCCGGAAATCCCAGGGGCTAACCGTGAGGGCGGTATCCCACTGCGCCCCGCGCGCTCCCGAACGCATTGCATCCTTGAGCATGCTGATAAACACCTCTTGCGTCTCGGGCTTTGCAAGAACCGCTCTGTCTGGCTCAGGCAACACGGTCATGGCCTGGGCGATTAGGCGGCCCGGCATGTAGCGTGCCATGACGCCCCCCAACCTGTGGGCTAATCTCGACAGCCAGGGTTTGTCGCGCGCAAGGTGTGTGAATCGAAGATTCTCTGGGGCGATGTCATCGGTCAGACCAGGTTCATTGTGCGGCCCTATGCCACTCACGATGCCGACCGACGTAAGACGTTCTGGAATGTGCAATGCACAGGCAGCAGCGTAGGGGCCTCCCCCCGAATAGCCCAACACGGCAAAGCTGGCAAACTCGATAGCGTCCGCCAGAGCGATCACGTCCCCAGGCCAATCGCAAAACTGGCGGCCAGCATGGAAATCGGAGAGCCCAAGCCCCGGCCGGTCGAGGGAGATAATGCGGATATTGAGCTTCTGCGCGAGTTCCTCAGAACCGAAAAGATACCAGTTGAATCGGGTACCGGGTGTGCCGTGAAAGAAAAAGATTGGCTTGCCGCTTGGCGGACAGTGGTCATCATAGCCAAGCATGCGGCCATCGGGTAGTTTATATGTCTGGTTGACCTTGGGCATGATTACCCTACGTCCTGAGCCTTGACTTTTGATTGAGAGGTACTCTGACCGCCTCATCAGCGATCATTTGCTCGATTCACTGAAACATGGTCACCCTCATCATGTAGTCTTCGGTGATGCAAGTGCAAAAATACCTAAACTACCTAAAGTCCAGCCGGGCGACGGAAAACTAAACTCTTGGAGAAAGCTTAAAAAAACAACTGAAAGAGCCGTTTGGCTAAAGCCGCCAGATCAGCCCGGTCTGCTCAAGTGAAATGTTATGGGGTTTTTGACGCCCACCCATGTCCTGCAATTTGGGACAGAAAATATATAAAGGCAAGTACCCCACTATGATCAGCCTCCCCTGTATTGTTATCAAGTAAACGAGTAATTGGCGGATCATCATTTTTAGATCTACTTTTAAGCCATTCAGCGTTTACCTCGCCTTCAAATAACGATTTGCCATGCGAAATCACAACGCCCAATACATTTGAATTAAATTCTACTGGTAAATATTTTCTTCTAAGATCAAGTTGCTCTTTGAGGTATTGTATATTTGATAAAGTCCGCTTAATTTCAATTATTGCACGTACTGAAAAATTAGGGACAATTGCAAAATCACCACTTTCAAAAAGCGCAGGCAACTCAGATGGATCCCATACTATTAGATCACATTGTGGATTTGATGGATTCGGACGTAGGCGATCTGATGGACGGATAATTGTGCCAGTTGAAATGCGAAACTGGCTAAGCATCGACGCAGTAATAGATCTTAACCAAGACTCAGCATAAGCACCTGTAACATTCGGGTTATTAACAAATTTCCCGAGAAGGCTATTGGAAGTAAGGGGATGTGAAAAGGCTTCCGCATAATCTTTCCAAAAGTTCTCTAAGGACTTATAAGGTGCTTCCATATTAATCCACCTTTAGAGTGAACCCATAACGCGCTGCGGATCACCAGCAAATCTGGGCATGAGCCCGATAGGGGTCATGAACAAATTTTGTCAGGTGAGTTCGCTGGTTGTGAGGCGCTTCGCGCCGAGCAATCAGCGGATGGAATCCGCAGCGCGTTGTTGCCGGCGCGAAGCGTCCGGCAACAACGACCAAGCTCACCGGAGGCAATGAAGCGCAGCGGAATTGCCGTCCTGTGGAATGCCTTCGCTGTTTTTTTACTATCTTAATCTATCTATTTCATTAATGATTTTATCAATTACTTCTGTATTGTAGATTTTTTCTTTTTTCCTGCACCTTTGACGGAATAAACAAAAAACACATTGCCGCCAAAATCATTTTTAAATCGCTCATGATTTTTTCGATGCATTTCTACCCACTGATATTTATTGATAGACTGCTCAGAAGAAATGGGTTTAATTTGAATTCCTATAAATTTATCTTTTATCTTTATATAAAAATCAACCCCATATGCTCTATCCCACTCATCCGGTGCTGGTTCTATCTTGGATCCCAAAATTTCACCTCTAAACTGAGAATAAATTATTAAGATTACCGATCATCTAATTCCCGTTCAATTATTGCAATTGGGGAAATATCCCAGTTTTCATCCTCGATCGTTGTTTCAAATGCTTCCAGCAATCTGGTCATCGCTTCTGGTTGTAAATCGTATAAATAAATCTCTACTGTTTTAGTCATTTGAGCACTTCCTCTATTAAGTGAGCATAAGGCGTGAGGAATCAACCGCCTACAGGTCACTGAGATGATTAGGCCGATAGCTCGGAGCGAACAAGAGGATAAATAACTATTAAACTCCCTGATAGGTCATCCTCGTTTTTATTCCTGAATTTCCCCAATAGGTTTTTCGAGAATACAAACCCGCCTAAGTTATGGACACATTATATGGTGTATCTAATGATATTGCGCACTAGATGTTGTGTCGAAAAATTAAAATTAAAATTTT
>JAHJUB010000094.1 GCA_018829455.1 Candidatus Omnitrophota bacterium | reverse complement strand
CGCCTTCCGGCGCAACCATTTTCATAATCTCTTTCCGGCCGCCGTAGGCCGCCAAAGGAAGCCCGCCGCCGATGATTTTACCCAGGGTTATCAGGTCCGGTCTTACCCCAAACAGGTCGGCCGCCGCGCCGTACCGCAGCCGGAAGCCGGTAATGACTTCGTCGAAGATGAGGACGAGGCCGTACCGGTCGCTTAGTTTTCGCAGACCGGCCAGGAAACCTTCCGCCGGCGGCACAACGCCCATATTTGCGGCGACCGGCTCCACGATAATGGCGGCTGTCTCCCGGTAGTGCTGCCGGACAATCTTGGCCGCCGAATCAAGGTCGTTATACTGGGCTTCAAAGAGATTCTTTTTCTGAAAAAGATAATCCACGCTGCCGTGGTATCCGCCGGCGAACTTGATGACCTTTTCGCGGCCGGTAAACGCCCGGGCTAACCTTAAGGCAGCCATTACCGCTTCGGTGCCGGAGTTGACCAGACGCGTCAGTTCCATTGCGGGAACGGCTCGCGCCAGCTCCCTGGCAAATTCGGTTTCCAGGGTAGTCGGCGCCCCG
Source organism: Candidatus Omnitrophota bacterium (assembly GCA_018829455.1). GTDB lineage: Bacteria > Ratteibacteria > UBA8468 > MWAK01 > MWAK01 > JAHJUB01. The sequence goes on along the minus strand of JAHJUB010000094.1, from coordinate 6,926 downwards.
AAACCGGTCCCTTTCCGGGCCGCTTCAATAATCGCTCTGCGGATGTTCCGGTCGGCGTGGCCGTAAATCAAAGCGCCCCAGGACATTACGTAGTCTAGGTAAATTCGGCCGGAAGCAGCGTAAATCCTGGAACCTTGGCCGCGTTCAATAAATACCGGGACACCGCCGACCGCTTTAAAGGAACGCACCGGACTATTCACGCCACCGGCCAGGTACCGGTTGGCTTCCCGAAACAATATTTTGTCGGTTTTGGGATAGTTTTTTAGGATATTGTCTCCCATTTCTTCTGCACTCGTTTTTCCACTTGTTGGAATACAACCTCATCCACCAGCCCGGCCAGCAGCGCGATTAGAATGAGCACGGCAATCGTTATCGCCATGTCGTTGGTTTCTTTACCCGCCATCAGCGCCTGACCCAGGCCCCGGCCTTCGGAAAGAAGTTCTGCGGCAATCAGCGCCCGCCAGCTGAACGCCCAGGATAGTTTCAGGCCGGCCAAAAGTGTTGGGAAGGCAGCCGGAAGCTGCACTTGCCGAAAGAGGTTCCAGCCCCGGAAGCCCATTGTTCGGGCCGCATTAACCAGGTTCGGCTGGATGTTGCGAAAAGCATCTTCCGTATTTATAATTATCGGCCAGGAGGCGGCAAAGACGATGATCAAGAGAACCACGCCTTCGCCGGTCCCAAACCAGAGCGCAGCCAGGGGCATATAGGCGATTGAGGGTATCGTCTGAAGCCACATCAAGAGACTGCCCAGCGTCTCTTTCAGAAAGGAGTTCTTCAGAAGAGCGAACCCCACGAGAAATCCGAAGATAGACGCCATTCCGTAACCAACGAGTATGCGCCTGAGACTTGCGCCGACATCATAGAGCAGAGAGCCGCTGAAGATACCCCGCCCTAAAACCGAAGCCACCCTGGCCGGAGACGGCAAAAGTTCCGCCGGCACAACCGCCAGTTTAGATATCGCTGCCCAGATTGCGATCAGCAGGCAGAAGAAAACCGTCTTTCGTAACAGCATAGTCAATTCCCATTTCCTCTTTTACCACTTTTTCAACCTCTTCTTCCAGGGAGGCATGGATCTGGTTTTCGACAAAGAAGAGGTCAATGTCCGTTTCCTTTCTCGGCCTGGAAATGACAACCGTATAATTACCTTTGACGGTACCGGGCCGGGCTGTCATCAGATATATCCGGTCGGAGAGTGAGACCGCCTCCCGTAAGTTATGAGTCACAAAAAGGATCGTTTTGTGGGTTTCCTGCCAGATTTCCTGCAGTTCCATTTCCATAATTCTCCGTGTCTGGGCGTCCAGCGCGCCGAACGGTTCATCCATCAAGAGTATTTCCGGGTCCATCGCCAGGGCCCGGGCGATGGCGACCCGTTGTTTCATACCACCGGAAAGTTCGTAAGGATACGCCCGGACAAATTTAGAAAGGTGTACCATTTTAATAAATTTCAGGGCGGTCTCGCGGCGTTCTTTTATGGAGTACCGGCTGAGCCTCAGGCCAAACTCCACGTTTTCCAAGACCGAAAGCCAGGGGAAGAGCGCGGCTTCCTGGAAAACAACGACCCGGTCGCTGGCCGGACCTGCTACCAGCCGGCCGTTTACCAATATCCGGCCGGAGTCTGGTTTTATCAGACCGGCTACTATATTTAAAAGGGTTGACTTTCCGCAGCCGGAGGGGCCCAATATAGAAACTAATTCGCCTTCTTCAATCTTCAGATTCACCCTGGACAGTACCTCTGTTGGTTCCTTGCCCTTCCGGAAGAATTTTTTGGAAACGTCTTCAATGATTACTTTCATCGTGTTTTGGGTCTTTTTAATCTACGTCTTTTCCTTTAATTCCATCCCGGGTCAAATTTGGGTCCGGGTAATTGTCATTGGCCGGCTTAATCCGGATTGCTTTCAGATACTCCACGTGGCCGTCGGCAAAAAGGTAGTTGCGGCTTCCCGACCAGTTCCACCAGTTAACTACCGTCTTCGGCGTATGGTTGCTTAGCCATTCTCCGGCCAGAACCTTCTTGTCCGGAAAGGAAACTTGGCTCAATTTCTGGCCCACCGACGGCACAGGGTTGGTATAGGTATCGGTGTCGCTGGTCATCAGGTTAATCTGCTCCGGAGAGTGGTAGAAGGCCATGCTGTAGGCGTAAGAAGTACTCTCCCACTTCTGCGGAGCCGTGCGGTCCGAAAGGCAGTAGAGGACACCGGGATTAAGGCTGGTAGCGTTTTTGTTGAGATAGGGCGCCAGAAACTGGCGCCAGCCCCGGCCCATCCAGAGCCAGTAGAAAGGGGAGGCGCTGACCGGGTCCTGAGCGCAGGGAAAGCACTCGTCGTAATCGGAACAGTACATGGAGAATGCGAGGCCGATTTGGCGCAGGTTGTTCATACACAGCGCCTGTTTCGCCTTTTCGCGCGCTTGCGATAAACCCGGCAACAACAAAGCAGCTAAAATCGCGATGATTGCGATTACTACCAGAACTTCAACCAGCGTGAAGGCGCTCTCTTCCATAGTCATCTTTTCTGCACCGTAATCTTATAAAAATTACCCATTTTTTCTGTATTCAAAATCCGGTGTCCGTCATCCTCCAGGCTCCTGGGAACGTTGGTTATCGGTTCACCTTCGTCTAAAAGGATTTCAATCTTCTCGCCGGATTTCAGTCCTTCCAGATACAGTTTCGCCTTGACGTAGTTGAGCGGGCAGGCCGTGCCTTTCAGGTCTAAAACCGGGGCCCTCTCCTCTTGGGGGAGAAGGGTGGGTGAGGGGGTTCTTTCCTCATTTTTCTCTTTCGGGAAATTGAACGAAGAGTCCATACCGTGGTAGAGGCGGTTAATCTCTTTCCGAAAGTCTCCGGCGTACTGAAACCGTTTTTTAAGTTCCGCGGGGCCCAGATTTTCGGAGAGGCTCCGGTAGACATCCCGGATGTCGCGGAACCGGTCCGACGTAATCTCCGTTTGGATAAACACGTTGGTAAATTGATTGAAAACTTCTTCCTCGTTCTTCGGGTCAGCGCCCCGCACAACCAGGAGCGCCCGGGCTGAAAGGAGTAAGCTCTTTTTTATTTCCGTCCCAAGGTAACTATTTTTCTCCGCTCGCTCCAAGCAAATCTTTGCTTCGGCCAAATCGCTTTCAATCAGATCCAGAACGCCGGCGCCGCACTCGCCCGGGCCTAAACCCTGCAGGGAAAAGTCCTCTTTTTTACCCCAGTCCGCGTAGAAATCTTTATTTTTATGGTAGGGAGGAACATCAGAAAATTTCGCGATTAGTTCCCGCGCCATCTCCCGGCCTTCCCGGGCCAAAAATTCAGAGACGTCATCCTCTTCGTTTAAGCGCTCGTTTATCCTTTTCAGGAATTCGGTCAGAAAAAGGGGAACACTTTTGGCCGGAATAAATCCAATCTTTTCCGCCAACCTGGTCTTCTCCAAATCCTTTCGGCCACCCAGAAGCAAGGCGTAAAAAGGAACCGGACGGTTGTCCACTTTTCTAACCGCTCCGTGAAAAGAGATGGCGCCGATCGGGTGATGGCCGCAGGCGTTGGGGCAGCCGTTGATTTTGAGGTTAACCCCGCGGAATACCGGAGTGTCTATGAAACGTTCCTTAATCAGTTTTGTTATTTCAGCGCTTAGGGCTGGTGAATTACAGAGGCCCAGGTTACAGGTCGTGGCGCCCTTGCAGCAGGCGATGTCTAAAATAGTTCCGGCGTAGAGGAAATCAGGCAGAACCTTTTTTATTTTTAGAAATAACCGATAAAGGTCGTCCTTCCTGACGTTCTGCACCAGGATATTCTGATTTTGCGAGGTGGCAAACTCAATCTCCGGGAATTCTTTTTCCAAGCCGCCGATTTCCGTTAACTTCCCGGCCGGAATGTCGCCGTTGGGGATTCTCAGTTCTACGCTGACCAGGCCGGCCTGTTTTTGCGGATGCAGGCTGTAACTTAAGAATTTTTTAAACTCAGCCTCGTCCGCTTCGGGAATTTCCGCGGCCGCCTCTTTGATTTGCCGCGGCTCAATCTTTCTTAAAGCGATATGCCCGGCTTCTTTCAGAGCGTTCAATTCCAATCGGTAGAGGTCATGGAACTTCTCCAGTCCCATCTCTTCCACCAGGAATCTTAAGCGGTTGTGCCGTCTGTTCCGGCGGTCGCCGTGTTTGAAAAAGAGGTTTTTGACGGCTGTTGCGCCATAGCCCAAATCTTCTTCCGGCAGGAACTCCTCCAGGAGTTTTCCGACCCTTGAATCTGCGCCCATACCGCCGGCGACAAAGACCTTAAAGCCCTTTCGGCCGTCTCTTTCTTCGGCCAAAAATCCGATGTCGTTTACCAGGCAACCACTGCAGTCTTTGGCACAGCCGGAGAAAGCGATCTTAAGTTTTCGGGGTAAAAGATGGGAGGTTTCCTGCCGCAAAAGATATTCGGTCAGGGAGACGGCGCAGCCCCTGACGTAAAGGACTTCATCCGGGCAGGTTCCGGAACGGCTGCAGGCGGTAATGTTGCGGACGGTATTCCCGCCTCCGCCGGCTGAGGAAAGGTTATAGTCTTTTAAGTACTCCAGAACCTTTCCCGTATCCGCTATCTTCACTTCGTGAATCTGGATGTCCTGCCGGGTAGTGATGTGGCTGACGCCGTTTCCGTAAGTCGCGCTGACGTGAGCGATTGCGGCCAGCTGTGCTCCGGTAACCTGGCCGGCCGGAATCCTGATGCGGGCCATAAAGACTTTTCCGCCCCGGTGGCTGTATATGCCCCAGGGCACCCGGATGCCGACAAACCGTCCGGCCGCGTACCGGCCGCTTACCAGTTCGTTCAAGGCAGCCTGGTAGTCCTCTGTCCCCTTAATTATTTCTTCGGGAAGTTTAAACATTTGAGCGGCCCCTTACGGCTGCGTCCCTTTCAGTTCTTTCCACTTCTTTTCGCCGACGCATTCTTTGGCCGCCGGGCACCAATCAATGCAGGAAGGCATTCTTTCCCGAAAGACCATCGTTTTGCACTTCGGGCATCTCCGCCTGACTTCGTCGGAAAATATCTCCACGCCGTAGCCGCATTTGGAACACGGGTGAATTTCCGCGGTCAGGTTCTGCTGGATATTGCCCGGACAACGAAACTCTTGAGCCATTTTTTATCCCTGGTTACCACGGCCAGACAACCCTGTAAAGGGTGCGGCGGCAAAATTTCAAAAGGGATTCTTTCGGTTATCCTGTTTTCCAGTCCCAACCGCATCAGCCCGCAGGCCGCGATGACAATCGCGTCAAATTCAACTTGTTCTAATTTTTCTAACCGTTCTTCAATATTACCACGAATATCTTTAAGTTGAAAATCGGGACGATATTTTTTAAGACCTTCCTTACGCCGCCGGCTGGAAGCGCCGATACTGGCGCCCGGCGTAAGGCTTGATAGGTTTAAGCCGCGCTTAGAGACCAGGCAGTCGTAAGGGTCAAGGGAAACGGTAACGGCCACAATGCTTAAACCATCTCTTAACCGGTCCGGCAGGTCTTTGGCGCTGTGGACCGCAAAGTCTATTTCTCCGGCCAGAAGCGCTTCGTCAATCTGCCGGGTAAAGAAATCAGACCCTTCCACCAGAGAGAGGGGTGTAGTTTTATCCAGGTCGCCATCGGTTTCAATTCCGACGACCTCAAACTGAACGTCCGGGTAGGTCTTCTTTAAGGTTTGAATTACCTCTTCAACCTGTTTTAAGGCAAGAGGAGAGCGCCTGGCGCCGATGCGATAGACCTTATTTTTTAGCAACCCCTTAGATTCCATCTCCCTTTAGCCCGGCCGTAAGGGGGCGGGTATGGATGCCGCATTCACCGCCGCACTTGCTGGTGCCCATCCATCGTCCGGCCCGCTCGTTTTCGTCGGTGGTTATCCGGGTGCAGGTAAGGCAGTCCAGGGAACGGTAGCCCTGTCCGTAAAGCGGGTTGACCGGCACGGAATAGACGGCAAGATACTGCCAGATTTCCCGTTCCTTCCAGATTAAAATCGGGTTGAGTTTGACCAGTCCCTTATCCCGTTCTTCCACCTCATGGAATTCGGTTCGGGTGCGGCCTTCGGTGCAGCGCAAGCCGGTAATCCAGCATTTAATAGCCATCTCTTTGACTGCCCAACGAGTCGGCTCCACCTTTAGCAGGTCGCAGCAGCGGTCCGGGTCTGTTTTGTAGAGTTGGTCGGGAATTTCAGCATCGTTCTGGAATATCCCGAGCTCCGGATACTTCTGAACCATCTGGTCCATAAACTCTACCGTCTCTTTCGGTTGGAACCTGGTCGTTACGATGAAGCCGCGAATCTTGGGGCTGACCCGCTTGGCCAGGTCCCAAACTACCATTGAATCCTTACCCACGCTGTTTGCCACAACCAGGCCGTCTCCAAATTTCTGCCAGGCCGCCTCAATCAACGCCAGTGATCGGTCAACCTTCTCTTTAAAGTTAAGGCTTTCTACCAGCGATTTCAAATCGTCCTTGTTTTCCAGAATATTCATTGTTTTCTCCTCCCCTTGGCCCTTTTTAGGGAATTCATTACTATTGTTATTGTTTTAGTAATATTATTATAATCTAAAAGAGGTTCCCCTGTCAAAAATTTACTCGTAGAGTTTTGTGTAATACGCAGGTCCCCTTTCCTGTAACGTAGCATGTTTCTACGTAGTGCGACCCTTTCAGGGTCGCTTATCGTAGCGATAGCGGAGCCAGATATACTGTGTTAGGCGAGGGTGATTTTCTGTAGCGATAATGGAAGAAAATCAAGTGTAACGACCCCGAAGCGTATTTTTGAAAAATTTATCCTTATTGTTCCGTTTTTGTGATTTTTTTATTACGCTTAATACCTGCATATGCCGTTAAAAGGCTTTCGGGCCTATCTGGCTAATCCCTTGTGGTGCAATGTTTTAACTTAAAAATTAATCATGCAGAGTCTAAGGAGTTAACGCACCAGAACCTCTTTGTGTGCCGCCATCTCT
>JAHJUB010000009.1 GCA_018829455.1 Candidatus Omnitrophota bacterium | reverse complement strand
CGGCGGATGGCTCAGCGGCCACGTCCACTGCCTGGCCGGTTTTCTGGAGGCCGTCCGTGACAACCGTCAGGCCAGCCCTTCCCTCTACGACGGGATTTATAATGTCCGTTTATTGGACCGGATTAGAATTTCCGAAAATAAGGGGGCCTGGATTTAAGGCCTTGAGACATCAGTTTATAATAAAGGGGCGAAGGAGAAAAACATGGACGCAAAAACAATTAAAACCGGGAAGTTGTTCAGCCGGGGAAAGGTGGTAATAATCGCCTGCGACCACGGAGAATTTGACGGTCCGATTCCGGGGATGGTTGACTTTTCCGAAACCGTGTCAAAGATTAACAAGGAGGTTGACGGCATCCTGATGAGTCCGGGGATGGTCCGGCACACCGGGGATTATTTCACCACCAGGGGCGCCCCCCTGATTATCGGCCGTCTTAACTGGAATACCGTTTATTGTTTTCACTGGAATTACCGGGAATCGCCCAGCGTTGAGGCTTTTTCTCCGGAAGAAGCGGCTTTTCTCGGAGTGGAAGTGGCCCTGGTTTCCCTGACCCTTAAGACCGGGGATGAAGAAAGAGATGCCCGGAACGTCGGAATCTTCAGGAAAACGGTTGCGGAATGCCACCGGATTGGAATGCCGGTTATCGGAGAATATTTTCCCGCCGACAGTGACAACCTCAGTCCGGAAGAGATGCGCCAGCAGATAAAGATCGGGTGTCGTATTTCCGCGGAACTCGGCGCCGACATGATTAAAACCTTCCACACGCATAAATTTTCGGAAGTGGCGGCCGGATGCCCGGCGCCGATTTTTGCCCTCGGCGCCGCCAAGTTGCCCACCCAGATTGAAGCATTGGAATTGGCTCGTAAGGAAATTTATGAGGGTGCGAAGGGAGTGGTATTTGGCCGCAATGCTCTTCAGGTGGCGAATCCGGCCAATTTCCAGTCGGCGCTTTGTGATGTGGTCAGGAATGGCATTCCACCAGAAGAAGCTTTAAAAAAATACCGCTTAAAAGACTGAAAATGAATAAACCAAAAATCGGGCTTTTGCCTTTGTACCTGGAACTGTATGATCGAACAATGCCGGAGATCAGGCCCCCGGCCGAGGTTTTCCTTAAAACCATAATAAAATGTCTCCGGAACCGCGGGGTTGAGGTTGTTTCAACTCCAATCTGCCGCCTGAAGAAAGAGTTTTCCGATGCGGTAAAGTCTTTGGAAAAGGCCCGGGTCGAGGCCATTGTAACCCTGCACCTTGCTTATTCGCCTTCTCTGGAATCAGCCGATGTCCTGGCCGCCACAAAAATACCGATTATTGTTCTGGACACCACGCCGGATTTTGATTTCGGACCCAAACAGTCCCCGGAAGCAATCATGCAAAACCACGGCATTCACGGTGTCCAGGACCTGTGCAATCTTCTGAAACGCGGGGGAAAACCGTTCCAGATTGAAGCGGGACATTGGAAAAAATCGGACGTGCTGGACCGGGTGGTTGCGTGGGCTGAAATTGCAAAAGCAGTCTCTTATCTAAAGACGGCCAGAGTCGGACAACTGGGCGGTTATTTTAAGGGAATGGGCGATTTTGCGGTCCCGGCTGAAATCCTGGCTGAAACCATCGGCACCCGGACCATTCCCGCCAGACCGGCTCTGTTTTCTTCCCTTATTCCGCGGGATGGCGATACGGAAGTCAAAAATGAGTTGGCGGCCGTTCGGAAAAATTTTGAAACAGACGGCGTCAGACCCGAAACTCTCCGCCGGGCAATTATCGCCGGTATTGCCGTGAGACGCTGGGTGAAACAAGAGAAATTATCCGCTTTTACCTTCAACTTTCTTGAAGTTGAAAAAAATTACGGTTTGCCGTCCATCCCTTTTTTGGAAGCCGGCCGGTCTATGGCAGAAGGCATCGGTTACGCGGGTGAAGGCGATGTGCTCACGGCGGCTCTGGTTGCCGCTCTGCTCAAGTCCTATCCGAAGACCACCTTTACCGAGATGTTCTGCCCGGACTGGAAGGGCGATTCCATTTTCTTGAGCCACATGGGTGAGGTCAACCCGGCCCTCCTTTCCGAAAAACCGCGCCTAATTGAAGAAGAATCGCCTTTCGCCTTTAATAAAACACTGGTCAAAATGGCCGGCACGCTGAAGCCGGGTCCGGCCGTTCTGGTCAATCTTGCGCCTGACGCAAACAACGACTATACCCTGCTGGTTGCCCCGGTAAGAGTTTTGAAGGTTAACGGTGAAAACCGGATGGTTGAGACCGTCCACGGATGGATAAAACCCTTAATGCCGGTCGTTGATTTTCTGGCTGAATACAGCCGGGCCGGCGGGACGCACCATTCAGCCCTGGTATACGGAGCTGACTCCAAAGAGATTATTAGGTTTGGCAAATTGATGGGTTGGAAAACGGTTATCCTTATTTAGGAGCCTTCTTCTTAACGCGGAAAGATTGATTCAATGCAAATAAATTAACTACCAAAACTCTCACCGCAGAGCACGCGGAGTACGCAGAGAATTAGTAGGGGTCGGATTTATCCGACCCGCGGGCTTGATGAATCAAGCCCCTACAGTTCTTACTAAAACCATTTATTATCAACGGTCTCTAAAGGAAATTCCTATGCAATATATTTATCATGAAAAGCGAGAACGACTCTTAAACGCGATTGAATTCAAACCGGTAGACCGTTTGCCGGTTAACGCCGGGAACGGAACGATTGCCGCTTTAGAACGTATCACGGGCCGACAAGATTATTTGTCTTGCCCCAAAGAGGTATACGCCCAGGCTATGAAGAGATGGGACGTTGACCTGGTTCAACAATTTGTTTTGCCAGACCGCCAGGATAGGAGTTGCGGCCCAGGCGCTGAGGTCAACATAAGAAATGGCCTGTTGAGTGTGGTTTACGGAATGTTGGAAGATTGGGTCAAAAAGAATGGTCCGATTAAATCACCGGAGAACTTCCGGGACTTTTGCCGAACCATCCCTTCCCGAAGCCAGGCGGTAAAATTTGTGGATAGCGAAATTACTGCCTGCCGCTGGTTAGAGCTAAATAACTGGGGGGAGTTTTTGAAGCCAATTGTTTGGATGCCAGGACATCTTTGCGGAACCGTGGGCTGGATGTGGTACACGTCGGTAGGCTACGAAAACTATTTAATGGCTCATCTTCTCTATCCCGAAGAAGTTGAACGTCTCTTTGCTTTTACCGGAGAAGAGGGCCGCCTGCGAAATATATCCCTTGCCCGAACCATCAAGAAATGCGGGCTGATACCGTGTGTCTATTCCGGTGAAGATATTTGTATAAATACCGGGCCGCTCTGTTCCCCGAAAGTCTTAAGGAAAATTTATTTTCCGCACCTTAAAAGAGCAGTTGAACCGCTAAGAGATGCCGGAATTCACTGGATGTGGCATAGCGACGGCAACATTTTACCGATTCTGCCTGATTTGTTAGACTGCGGTATTGACGGGTTCCAGGGATTTGAAGAAGATAAAGGAATGGACCTGATGAAACTCGCGGAAACAAAGTGCAAAAACGGACGTCTGCCCTTTCTCTGCGGGAGCGTAAACGTCACCACCACAATGTACACTACCCCGGAAAAAATTAAGGTAGAAATTATCCGGATGGTTTCCCTGGCAAAAACACGGGGTGGCGGTGTAATTCTTGCCCCTTCCAGCAGTATGATGGAAAATATGCCGGTGGAAAATGTGCTGGCTTTTTACGAATACGCCGCCTTGCCGTCCATTAACCGTTTTTGAAGGAGAGCTATGGGTCAAAAGCAGAAAAATATTGGTCTTGGTCTGGTTGGTACAGGTCTGGGAGCGGTATTGCTGCGAATTAATAAGGTAGCGGATTCCCGACTCAAGGTCTGCGGTATTTTTGAGCCAGACATGAACCGGGCGCATCAGCGGTACGATGTTGGGAAAATCGTAAAGGACCTGACCGAGGAATTCGGTGTGGACTTTGTGACCGACGACTACCAGCAGATTCTGGCACACAAAGATATTGATTGTGTTGGGATTTTTTCTCCCTGTCCGAACCACTTTGAACAGATTAAAATGGCGTTGCACGCGGGTAAACATGTGGTGGTGACTAAGCCAATGGTTGTTTCACTACCGGAGGCACGCGAGGTGGCAGAACTGGTGGAGCAAACAGGCTTAAAACTGCTTGTGGCACAAAGTATGCGCTGGAACAGCATGTTTGTTGCGATTCACGACCTTCTGGAACAAGGGAATCTGGGTGATATTCTTATGGCCGAGGCATATTATGTCCATGACCTGAGGCCGGTGTTAGATGTTTCTCCCTGGCGTTATCAGATGCCTCAGGATTATCTGTATGGCGGGGTATGCCACCCGGCGGATTTGCTGCGGTGGTATTTGGGCGAGGTGGATGAGGTTTTTGCCTATGGCAGCCACGGCGGACTGGACAAACGTTATCCGGTAAACAAAGAAACTAATTTTATTATCTCGCTCAAATACCGAAACGGCGTTATTGCCAGAATACTTGGAGCTTTTGACCTGGTGCATCCACCAAATTTGTGGCGGGTGCCATTCCATGGTGTAGGGATTGGATTGTATGGTACCAAGGCTTCGCTTTTCAACGACCGGATTGTATATGATTATTACGGGAAGGGCCAGCCGGAAGAAAAAGAGGTATTACCGAAGGGAGAAAGATTTGACCATGCGGGCGAAATAATAGGTTTTCTCCGCCATTTTGAAGACTGCATTCTCAACGACAAAAAACCCCTGGTGGACGTTCGTGACGGCGCACAAATTATCGCAATCTGCTCCGCATGTTGGGAATCGATTCACACGGGCCTTCCGGTGAAAGTCAGCCGGGAATTTGAAAAACAGGGATAAAGTTTGCCAAACCTGTCTTAAAGATAAAAAGAGTTATCTTTTAAGTTTTCCGTGATTCTGTGTTTCCGTGGTTAAATTTGACATTACTTATCACCATTTTAGGGAGGCGCTATGGGAATCAGGATAGGCGTAGTCGGTGTCGGTGCGTTTGCCCAATGTTTTATTCCTCTTTTCAAGGCACATCCGCTGGTGGAGAATGTTGTTCTGTGCGACCTTGACGCCAAGAAACTCAAAGAGAATTCAGACAGGCACGACATCCCGGATACTTGTCCTTCCCTGGATAACCTCTGCGCCATGGATATTGATGCCGTCGCCATTATTACCCAGCATCATCTGCATGGTCCCCAGTCCGTGCAGGCGCTCAAGGCCGGGAAGCATGTCTATTCTGCAGTTCCTCCGGGTATATCGCTGTCGGAAATCATGCAGTTGGTGCGAACGGTGGAGGAGACCGGCAAAATCTACATGATCGGCGAGACCAGTTACTACTATCCATGCGCCATTTACTGCCGGACACGATTTAGTAAAGGCGACTTTGGACGCATTGTCTATGCGGAGGGAGAGTACTACCACGATTATATTCACGGGATGTACGATGTGGCGAAGTGGCGGTTCGGGAAGGATTGGGAGAAATACTTTGGTTCGCCACCCATGTTCTATCCGACTCATTCAACAAGCCTGGTCGTATCGGTGACGGGAGCGCATGCAACGCATGTATCCGGCCTGGGGTTCGTAGACCGCCATCCTGACAATCTGTACTCGAGGGAAGACAACGTCTGGAAGAATCCTTTCAGCAATGAAACCATGTTGTGTCGTATGTCAGACGGAAGCATTGCCCGCATTAACGAGTTCCGTCGAATCGGTCATCCGGGAACCGTTGGCATGAGGCTTTACGGCACCGAGGCCAGTTATGAAGAACAGGTCGGCAGCCAGATGTGGGTGACTAAGGACCGGTCGACCTGCGTGGATTTATCGGCGCTCCTCGCCTGTAAGGAAATTCCGGTCGGCGGTAACCGGGGGATGATGTCAAAAGTGACCTCCTCGGATGGCACACACTGCGGGGTGTCGGATGTGCATCCGGTTCACCTCTTGCCGGTCGAGTTCGCCGGCTTGGGGAATGGTCACAACGGTTCCCACCAGTTTCTGGTTGATGATTTTGTTAAGGCCTGTGTCTCCGGCCGGCAACCCCCGAATAATGTCTGGATGGCGTCAAGATACCTGGTCCCTGGTTTGATAGCGCATGAGTCGGCAAAACAGGGTGGTGTGTTACTGGAAATTCCTGATTTTGGAGAGCCGCCCGCCGGTTAGAGCTAAATAACTGGGAGGAGTTTTTGAAACCAATTGTTAACCGTTTTTGAATTTTAAAGACTGAAGGAGAAAGATGAAACCATTATTTGAAATCAAACCGATTGACCGCGAATTTTATGAGAAACGCCTGCGCGCCTGGCTGCCGGATAAAATCATTGATATTCACACGCACGTATGGCTTGCCCGGCATCAGGCCGCCCACCGCCGGAAAATGACCGGAGTGCAGATATGGCCGTCGCGGGTGGCAGAAGAATCTCCGATTGAGGAACTGCTGGAAACCTACCGATTGCTCTTCCCGGACAAATCGGTGACACCGCTGATTTTCGGGGCTGCTCTGTCGCGCGCTGACGATTTGAACGATGGGAATCGTTATGTCGGTGAGTGCGCGGCGGCCCATCGTCTTCCGGCTTTGCTCTGGTCTGCGCCGGACTGGTCCGGCGCAGAACTGGAGCGCAACATTATCGCCGGCGGATTTTTGGGCATCAAGAGTTATTTGACCATGTCGCCTTCTTATCTGCCGGAATCCGAAATCCGTATTTTTGATTTTTTCCCCCACCATCAGTTGGAAGTGTTGAACCGCCGCGGCGGGGTTATGATGTTACACATCCCGCGGGATGGGCGTCTGCGCGATCCGGTTAATCTGGCGCAAATGCTGGAAATAGAAGAGCGCTACCCGGATATCCGGCTGATTATTGCGCACGTGGGCCGCGCTTACTGTCCGGAAGATATCGGGGATGCGTTCCAGGTTTTAGCAAAAACCAAGAAGATGTGTTTTGACATTTCCGCCAATACCAACGCCTGGGTTTTTGAGCAATTGATAAAGGCGGTGGGTCCGAAACGCATCCTCTTTGGCAGTGACCTGCCGATAACCCGGATGCGAATGAGACGTATCTGCGAAAAAGGCATCTACGTTAACCTGGCGCCAAAAGGACTTTACGGCGATATTTCCAGGGATAAGCATATGCGCGAGGTGGAGGGAGAAGAGGCGGAAAAACTGACATTTTTTATGTACGAAGAACTGGATGCTTTCCGCCGCGCGGCGCATACCGCCGGGTTGGATGCGGTTGGCATAAAGGATGTGTTTTATAACAATGCCCGGCGAATACTAACAAAGAGATAAAACGGGAGGGAAACTGATGAGCGTTTATAACATCATGGATTTTGGAGCGGTCGCGGACGGAAAAACAAAGAACACGGAAGCGATTCGGAAAGCAATTGACGCGTGCCACCAGGCCGGCGGAGGAAAGGTTTTGTGCGGCCCCGGGTCTTTCGTGACCGGTTCGCTGGTACTCAAGAGTAATGTGGAACTGCATCTGGCCGCCGGCTGTAGAATCCTGGGCAGCACAAGCCTTGATGATTATGAGGATTTCGCGGCGCCCGGCTTCATCGGGACCGGAGATCAGGTTCCGGAAAAGAGCACCCAGAGCCTGATTCGCGCCGTTGAGGCGGAAAATATCGCCATCACGGGCACCGGCGAGATTAACGGTTCGGGACTTGCATTCTACGATGCCGGCAGCGCGGACACCACCGGGAAGTTGAGCAAGCCCCCCACGCCCCGGCCCCGGATCGGGATGTTCTACAAATGCCGTAATGTCCGTTTTGAGGATGTTTCTTTTATTGATTCGGCTTGCTGGACGCTCTGGCTGATGAAGTGCCGGGAAGTAAACGTTCATCGCGTGAAAATCAGCGGCAACCGGCGGATGAGAAACAACGACGGCATTAATATTGATTCGTGCCGTAATGTAACCGTCAGCGACAGTTTCTTTGATACCGAAGATGACTGTCTGGCTGTGCGCGCCATCCAGCAGATGTATGACACACCGGCCGTATGCGAGAATATTACCGTGAATAACTGCGTTCTTGAAAGTCAGTGCAAGGGAATTTTGATTGGCTGCCCGGGCGACGCATTGATTCGCAATTGCACATTCAGCAATCTGGTTATAAACAATGCCGCAAAAGGGATCGCGATAGAACACCCTAAATGTTATCTGCCGGAAGGCAACCGCGGAACCGCGGACATTCACGACATTATGTTTTCAAATATCACCATTAACTGCAGTTCGGGAGAGCCGAAAAATCCGATAAGGGTGTACGTTGAAGAGGGAGTTGAGTTAAAAAGGCTGGCTAATTTAAGTTTTTCCAATATCAGGATTAAAAGCGGAGGACCATGCCTGGTGCAGGGCAGCCGAGAAACAACCATCCAAAATGTGAGTTTCAGCAACGTTGAGATTGAAACTTCCGGAGAGGACGCCATCATCTGCCGCAACTGCCGAGATGTGAAACTCACCAATGTCAACCTGTCCAATCGGCCGGAACCGCTTCCCGACGGTAAATGAGTTCCGTTAAAGATGATTATTTATTGAGGCGCGAGGAGATAACCGCGATGTTGAAGAAAGAACGGATTAAAATTGGCTGGGCGGAAGCGGATATCACCCCCGCTGAGAAATGCGAGCTTTACGGGCAGTATTACCAGAGGGTGTCGGAAGGAGTCCATTCCCCTTTAAGCGCAACCGTGTTGGCAGTGGAGTCGGAATCCGGCGAGCAGGCGCTCATGATTTCAGTTGACCTCGCCAATTTTCCACAGGAGTTTCTCAATGCCCTGAGAGAGCGGGTTAAACGCCTGGTTCCGGCGATTGTTCCGGAAAAAATCATGATGAATGCCACGCACACCCACAACGCGCCGGCCGTTAGCCCGGGGATAAACTGGTGGACGCCGGAGCCGGGAACCATAAAAACAAATGACTACCGGGAATTTGTCCTCTCACGCCTGGCGGATGCCGTCCGTCGCGCCTGGGAAAACCTCTCCCAGGGGGCAATCTCCGCCACTCGCGGTCATGCCGTGCTGGGTCATTGCCGCCGCGTGGTGTTTGCCAACGGCCGCGCGGAAATGTATGGCGATACGTCTCGCGATGACTTCCTGGAATTAGAGGGCAATGAAGATTACACGGTTGAGTTGCTGTTCACGTATGACGAGAAAAAAAATACAACCGGTGTCATTGTCAACGCGGCCTGCCCCTCGCAAGTTATGGAAGCGACCTACCTGGTCTCCTCCGATTTTATGGGCGAACTTCGCCGCCTGCTGAAAACCCGTTTTGGCACCGGGTTTAAGGTATTGTGCCAGATTTCAGCCGCCGGAGACCAATCCCCGCGCGACCTGGTGCGGAACCGCAATGCCGATTTCTGGAACGCGCGCGGGACCGCGCTGCTGGGAAAGCGGCTTGCCGATGCAGTTATCGAAACCGGCGGGCATATCCGGAGCGAGAATATCAGCGCCAGGGTCAAAATGGAACATAGAGTTCGGACAATTACCCTGCCGAAACGATTCCCGGCTTATCGTGAGCGGGTAGCCGCGGAGAAAGAACTGGCCCGGCTGGAAGCGATCATGCCGTCAGATAAGGCGTTTTCCGAGTTTACCACCGAGGTGAAGCGCAACGAGAAAATAGCCGGCCGGCCGGGACCCTATGACAGCAAATTGCACCATTTTGTCCTGATTCAGAATACCAGGGCGGTTATTAAACGCTCGGCGGAGCGAACGGAATCCCCGGATTTTGCAATGGAATTGCACACCTTGCGGATAGGAGATGCGGCCTTCTGCACGAACCCCTTTGAACTGTTTTTGGATTATGGCCTGCGAATCAAGGCGCACAGCCACGCCGAACAAACGTTCGTGGTGCAACTCTGTTGCGGCTCGGCTGATTATCTTCCCACCGAAAAGGCCGAAAAACACGGCGGCTACGGCGGTTTGATCATTAACGGCATCGTCGGCTCTGAAGGCGGAGAGAAACTGGTTGACGAGACCGCAAATGATCTTAATTCTTTATTTTAATGCCGGTAATCAGGAGATAGAATGATGAACCAAAAAATTACAGCCGGGTTCGTGGGGTTCGGAGAGGTCAACACGCCCCGGGAGATTATTGAAAAAAAATGTCGGGAAGCTATTGCGCTAGTTGAGTCGTTGGGAATAAGCGTTCGCGCCGCTGACCCGGTTTCAGATGATTCTGCTGGAAGCCAGGCGGACCGCGCTGTCACGGAATTAAAAAAACTGGATTTTGATTTTCTGATCGTGTGCGTCGCCGGATGGATTCCCTCCTGGGCGGTCCTCCGCGTCATAGAACCGTTCAAACATAAGCCAATGCTGTTATGGGGACTGACGGGCTGCCGGGAAGGAGACCGGTTCATCACCACCGCGGGTCAGGCCGGAACCACGGCCTTGAGAAAGCCTATGCGGGATATGAAATTCCGGTTTAAATATCTGGTTAATCGTTTGGGCGAACCCGCGCCCGCGGAACAGATCACATCGTTTTCCCTGGCCGCCGGAGCGGTTAAAAAGCTTCGCCAGGCAAAAATCGGCATGGCGGGTTATCGAGACATGCGCCTCTACAGCACGCTCTATGACGGCGTGTCGCTGAAAGGAAGCATCTGCCCGGAAATTGAACACTTTGATCTGTTGGAAATCGCTCAGTATATGGACTCGTTGACCGACACGGATATCGCCGCGCCGATTCGTTACGTCCGGGAGAACTGGAATTTTATTAAAGAACCCAAGCCGGAGACGCTCCGCGACACCGCCCGCCTCTATCTGGCGTTGAAACATAAAATTGAAAAAAGAGGTTACGAGGCGATTTCTTATGCCGACGTAGACGGCGTAAAAAAACTTCTGAAATTCGCTCCGGCGGGCGCGCTGACCTTGTTGCACGAGAACCTGACAGTCTGTTCAATACCCGAAAACGATTCCATGGGCGCGGTTACCCAACTGCTCGTCCGGTTTCTGACCGGACAGGTCGCCGCCTATCTGGAGTTCTACGAGTTCACCCGGAACGGCGCGCTGATGGGCGTGCCGGATTATGTTCCCCGCGAGATAGTGGAAGGGAAAGTTACGGTTCTGCCCAATGCTTTTGGAGATTTCGGCGAGGGATTGTTGAATGTCTCCAGATTGAAGACCGGGCCGGTAACCATTGCCAGGCTGGGATATAGCGGCGATAATTATTTTCTTCATGTGATGACCGGAACCGCCAAAACTCCGCTGAAATGGGAGGAATGCGGCTGGGCGTCGCCTGCGCCCCGGCTCCCCAGCCTGGAAATTGACTTTGATTCTGATCCTGATATCTTCATTCAAAATGTTCTGGGACAGCATTACATCCTTGCCTATGGCGACCAGCGCGGGCCATACCGGGACTTATGCTCGCTCCTGGATATCAAGATGGTTGGGGAGGATTAATCGTAAGCAAAAAGGGGAATGACCGTTATGGAACTGGAATTCAAAAAAAACTTTGATGAGACGAGAAAAAACTGGCGTTTGTTCTGGGAAGGCAAACTTAATCGTCCGATAATTCTGGCGACCATACCCAAGCCCGGGAAAAAACCGATCAGTTGTCCTAAATGGGGGGAAGCGTTTTACCGCAATCAGGAAGAGGTGGTGGACCAGGCATTGCGTTGGGCGGAAAGTCATGAATTTCTTTGCGACGCGGTTCCCTTTTTCCCTCCTTCCTTGATGATGGGTTTGTTCCCCGCCATCCTCGGGGCCAAAATAACAGAGGTCCATGAAGAGTGGGGCGTGGACACGGCGGTCGTCCCTTTTGTCAGGGATATTGATGATGTGAATCTGAAATTCCGCCGCGATTCCAAATGGTGGGAAAAATGGGTCTCCCTTTGCGAATGCATCAAGCGCAAATGCGCGGACCGGCTTGTCTTTGGCGAGGCTTCAGTAGACTATAATCTTGACGTACTCGGCGCAATAAGAGGAACCGCCGAATTGATGACGGATTTTTATGACAATCCCGCGGGAGTGCATAATGCGATGCGTCAGATTAATAAAGTTGGGTCTTCTCCAAAGTGAGTGGGTAAAATTCAAGGATTTTCTTCGATTTCCGGCAACATACAGGTTAAAACTTTCAAGCGTAAATACTCTTGATCTTTCAACCCATAGGCTCTTCGTTGGAAGACACGGATTTTGT